>DASTNM010000235.1:0-18760 GCA_035762745.1 Candidatus Polarisedimenticolia bacterium | reverse complement strand
CGGGGCCCGGGACGCCGGTCTCCCCGGGGCGCCCGCAGAGCAGGCCGCGCAGGAACGGTGCGACGCGGGTGACGATCCGCCTCCGGGCCGACTTGGCCAGCGCCGGTCGAGCCATGGCGCCGAAGACAGGCCGGCCACGGGCCTTCGTGCGCGTGTATTCCTCGGCCCGGCTGTTCATCTCGATCGTCGCGTCGTACGACTCCCTCGCACCCGCACCCCAGGTGATGAGCCCATGCCTCTCGAGGACCACGCAGCGGGCCATCGGGTGCTCACGGACCGCGTCCGCCACCTCGAGCGACAGCGTGAAACCTGGGCGCCGGTACGGGATCCAGATCGCCTCGCGTCCGAAGACCGCCTCCACGTGCCGCCGGCCGTCGGCCGTGTTGGTCAGCCCGAGAATGGCATCGGCGTGCGTGTGATCGATGTGGGTGTGGGGGACGAAGCCATGCAGGAGCGTCTCAATCGACGGTCGCGGAGATCCGGGCTCCATCAGGCAGTGAACGAGGTAGGCGACCATCTCGTCGTCCGACATCGAGCCCCGCTCCCGCAGCGGCTCCAAATCGTCGAGTCGGATGCCCGGGAACTGCTTCGCCTCGATCGACTTGAGGTCGGAACCGCTTCCCTTGATCCGCAAGACCCGCACCTTGCGGCCGCGGAAGTCGGTCTCGGTCTGCTTGATTGAGCTGTTGCCGCCTCCCCAGAGCACGAGGTTCGTCTCGCGGCCGATGAGCCGCGATCGATACACGAGAAGGTCGAGGCCGTCGAGACCCGCCGCCTCGTTGTCGCGCCAAAGATTGTCCATAGGAGCCTTGATTATACTATGCCGATTCCACCGGTCCGGCCGCCGCCGATCGTCGCGCGGAGGGGCCTTCCCGATGGCCCCGGGACCCTCTCCGGCGTATATTTCCGCTCATGCCGATGAGCCCCGATCGCAAAAGAGTAATCCGCATCTCCGGGATCGCCGTGTCCCTTCTGGGCGGCGCGATCATGACGACGCTGGTGGCGCGCTTCCTGCTGTCGGTGGCGCACAACGGCCTGGCCGGCGGCCGGGAGCTGACCCGCTTCCCGGAGTACTATCGGCAGATTGGCGTCCATTACGCCCGCGGCTTCACCGCCGGATTCTTCCTTTGCTACTTCCTGATGCTGTTCGCGGTGATCGCCGGCTCATGGGTGGACGAGTGCCTCAAGGCGCGCCGCGCGTCCCGGGCCGTTGCGACATCCGATCCCGCCGGGGCGTCCGGCGCATGAAAAAGCCCCCGCTCGTCCGGGGGCTTTCGCAAACGCCCGCGCCCTCTCTCGCTACTCGGCGATCGGCGCCGCTCCGATCGTGATCACCTTCTCGGCCTGCGGCCCCTTGGGACCCTGGGTGATCTCGAACTCGACCACCTGCCCCTCCTCGAGGCTCCTGAACGCCTCCCCCTGGATCGCCGAGTAGTGAACGAAGACCTCGTCGCCGTTCTCGCGCTGGATGAAGCCGTAGCCTTTGGTGTTATTGAACCACTTCACGCGGCCTGTCAGTCTCACGGGAATATCCCGACCCAATCGAGAGTCCTGGCGTTGTCTCGCGAGAAAGTGGCCGAACGCTAGCACACGCTTTTCCGCGTTGTCAAGGCTGTGGGCCGCTGCTAGAATCCGCGCATGCTGCCATCGCGAGAGCGGCTCGCCGTGTTCCTGATCCTGATCGTGTGGCCCGCGGCGCCGACGCTGGCGTGGACCGACGCGACACGCCTGCGGATGGTTCAGGACGCCCTCAAGGTCGCGCCGCCCGCCCTGCGTCATATTCTGACGCGCTACGAGAAGGACCTGAAACGCGGCATGATCGATCCTTCAAAGCATGAGGACGAGGAGGTGCATTTCCAGAACGCCGAGGGGGGCCGGGGGCTGGCGGCCTCCGCCGTGGCGCTCAAGGAGGCCGAGATCCGCGGGCTCCTCGAGGCGCGGCGCCCGTTCAGTCGCTTCGCCTACGAGATGGGGACGCTGGCCCACTTCGTGGCCGATGTCGAGTTTCCGCTCAACGCCTCCGACACCGATCCCCGCGAGCCGCGTTACCGCGAGGCCTACCGCGCCTACATCGAGAAGAACCTCGACAAGATCCCCTTCGTGTACGATCGCGAGCCGCCGCGCGATCTGCAGCAAGGCGACTTGAAGTCCTTCATGATGGCCAGCGCCCGTCGCAATCTGAAGAACTACGCGCTGATCGGCCCCGCCTTCAACGACGACGGCACGCCGAGCACCAGGGATGCCCTGGACGAACGCTCGGTGCCGTTCGGCATCGCCTCGATCGCCTACTCGCGCGCCGTCAGCGACATCGCCTGGATCTGGATGGCCGTCTGGGAGTCGGTCCACGGCGACCTCAAGGGCACGCCGTTCCTGGGAGCGCCGCCACCCGAAAAGGTGACGATCCCACCGCGGTCGCCCCGCGGCCGATCCGGCTCAACCGGCGCCGCGGCGTCGCCCACGCCCACCGCCACGCCCTCTCCCACGCCTGCGGCGACGCCCTCTTCGCCATCGAGTCCACCTCCCGCCGCTCCCAAGGAGACACCCGGATGACCCCCAAGAAACGCGCCCTGATCAGTGTCTATGACAAGGCCGGTGTGGTCGATCTGGCGCATCGCCTGGTCGCCTTGGGACACACCCTGCTGTCGACGGGCGGCACCGCTCAGGCCCTCCGCCAGGCCGGGGTGCCGGTCGTCGAGATCTCGCATTACACGGGCCACCCCGAGATCCTCGAGGGTCGCGTCAAGACGCTGCACCCCAAGGTCCACGGCGGGATCCTGGCGGATCTTGCCAGGGAAGGCCACCGCGCCGATATGACCCGCACCGGCATCGAGCCGATCGCTCTCGTGGTCGTGAACCTCTACCCGTTCCGGGAGGTGGCGTCCCGCCCGCAGGCCGCGCTCGACGAGGTGATCGAGATGATAGACGTCGGTGGGCCGGCGATGCTGCGCGCGGCGGCCAAGAACCACCGGCGCGTCGGGGTGGTCGTCGATCCCGCCGACTACGACAGGGTGCTCGAGGAGCTGGCGGCGCACGGCACGCTCGGAGACGAGACCCGGGCCGGGCTGGCGGTCAAGGCGTTCGCCCACACCGCCGCCTACGATGCCGCCATCCACGACGAGCTGGCACGGCGCTTCACGGCGACCGCCCGGCGCACTGCGGCCGGACCGGCGGCGGTCGACCGGGGGCCGTCCTCGCACGACGGCGACCAGGCGGCGCCTTTCCCCGAGCGCCTCACTCTCGACCTGCGCCTGCGGCAGTCGCTGCGCTACGGCGAGAATCCCCATCAGCGTGGCGCCCTGTACGGTGCCGGCGATCCGGACCCGGCGACGGTGGCCGGTGCCCGGCAGCTTCAGGGAAAGGACCTCTCGTTCAACAACATCCTCGATCTCGACGCCGCCTGGCGCCTGGCTCTCGAGTTCCCCGCTCCGGCCGCCATTCTCATCAAGCACAACAACCCGTGCGGCGTCGCCGTCGGAACGACCCTCAAGGAGGCTTTCGACCGGGCGCGGCAGACCGATCCGGCCTCCGCCTTCGGCGGCATCGTCGCCTTCAACCGCGAGGTCGATGCCGCCGCGGCGGAGGCGGTCACCTCACTGTTCCTGGAGTGCGTCATCGCCCCCGGGTACGCCGGCGCCGCGCGTGATATCCTCGCCGGGAAACCGAATCTCAGGGTCATGGAGGCCGCGGGGACCGGGGAGGTCTTCGAGGGGTTCGACCTGCGGCGCGTGACCGGCGGATTCCTGGTGCAGGACTGGGACATCGCCCGGATCGAGATGGCGCGGGCACGCGTCGTCACGCGGCGCGCCCCGACGCCCGAGGAGATCCGCTCCCTCGACTTCGCCTGGCGCGTCGCCAAGCACGTCAAGTCGAACGCCATCGTCCTGGCGCTGGCCGACCGCACCATCGGCATCGGCGCGGGTCAGATGAGTCGCGTCGATTCGGTCCGCCTCGCCGTGATGAAGGCCCAGCGATCGACCCGGGGGACGGTCCTGGCCTCGGACGCCTTCTTTCCCTTCCGTGACGGCCTCGACGAGGCGGCGAAGGCGGGCATCACGGCCGTGGCCCAGCCGGGGGGATCGCAGAAGGATCCGGAGGTCATCGCGGCCGCGGACGAGCACTCGCTCGCGATGGTCTTCACCGGCGTGCGTCACTTCCGGCACTAGGGATCCGTCCGGGCGGGATCTACTTCTGGTCGAAGGCGCGCAGCGTCAGGCCGTCGCAGTAGGCCCAGTAGGTCTTGTCTTTGGCCCGTGACACGTAGCGTTCGGCGACCTCCTGCAGCCGGAGCGCTGCGGGGTCCTCGGGCTGCAGGTCGAGGGCCTCCGACAGTTTCTTGAGCGCGTCGCTCGGATTGCCGGCCTTCAGCAGGGTCGCCGCCCAGTTGAACCAGGCGTTGCGGATGTAGAGATCGATGTCTCCCAGACCCCGATCGCGCGGCAGCCGGTAGAGCTTGAAGAGAGCCTTCTCGTAGTCCTTCTCCTCGAACAGCCGGCGTGAGTTGTCGAACTCATCCTGAAGTCGTTGCTCGTCCTCGATCTTGGAATTCGCCTGGTCGGCGAGCTCCTTCACCTCGAAGTTCGCCGGGTCGAGCGCCAGGGCGGCGTTGAGCTTGGCGCGCGCCTCACGCCACTTCCCCTGGGCGATCAGGCGACGCCCGTCGGCCGCGAACGAGAGAACCTTGCGGTGGATCTCCTCCGGCGACAACGGCGGCGTCGGCGGCTTGAGCGGCTCGGCCGCCGCTCGCCCGGCACCGGTGGCCTCGGATCCCCCCGTGGTTGCGGAGCCGGACGGCGCCTTGCCCGGATCCGGGGCCGCTCCGGTGGTGGCGCCGGAGGCCGGTGAAGCGTTACTCCCGGCCTGGCGGCTGCCTCCCCCGATCGGCGTCGGAAGGGTCGAGTGGCCCGGGTCGCCGGCCGGTCCGGATGACGACCCGGAAGGCGGCGCCACGGGATCCTTCGCAGGCCCGGCGGCAAGCGCCGCCCCCGGTCTGAGGTAGAACCACCAGGCGGCCGCGCCGCCCGCCAGCAGAATCACCACGAGCAGCATGAGCGACCCGCGGCTGGACGACCCCTTCGGCGACCCGGGTGTCTGGGTCGGTCTGGGTCGCTCCGGTGTGCGGAGCCTGGCCGCGACGACCGCCTCCTCACCCTGGGCTTCCGAAGCTGAGCGCTCCTGCGCTCGCTTCTTCCGTTTCCCGCTTTCGGCCTGGCCCGTCGAGGCCGCCTGGGCCGCCGGAGAGCCACCGGCGGGCGCTATGCCGCCGGCCTGGCGGACGGCGCCGAGCGGCTCCCCGGCCGGCGGGCCGCCGAGGTCCGTATCGAGCAGCGACATCAGGTCGACATCGGCACCCTCGGTCGCCGGCGCCGCGGCGGCCGGGACGCCCGTTCCCTTCAGAATGTTCCGTTCTCCCGCCTTCAGATTGAGACGGGTCAGCTCGGTCTCCCAGGCCGTCGTCTCGTCGGCGCCCGGGGATCCCAGCATTCCGGACGACGACGCCTCCGCGTCGGGCTCCTGGGAAGTCGGCGCGACGAGGGTCGCCTTCGCCTCCTTCGCGGTGGGTCGCGTGCTCCGGGCGGCGGCTTGGACCGAGTCCGGTGCGGCTGGCGGCGCGGGTGGGATATCTGGTTTGGCGGGAGCGGGGGCAGGGGCGGCGGGCCGGGGCCCGGCGCTGGGCGGCGCGGAGCTCTGATCCTCCTTCGCACGTGGCACCAGCCGCACCGTCGGCGGACGGACCGTCTTCGCCTCGATCGGGGCCGGCGACGCCCCGGGGTCCGCTGGCGGCGCGGACTTCGGATGCGGCGCTCCGCCGATCCCCTCCTCCGCCAGCTCGAAGGCAACAGGATCTGCCACGACGCCGGCCTGCGCGAACGCCTCGTCGAGACGGGAGCGGGCTTGGACCTCCTCCTGTCCGCGGGCCAGGTCTCCCTCCGGCTCGAGACGCGCCTCGCCCAGCGCGAGGTTCGGATCGTCCCCCGCGTCGAGCAGGACCTCGCCTTCAGAGGCCGCGCCCTTCGCCGCCGGCGCGCTCTTCGTCGCCTGCGCACCTTTCGCCGCCGGCGGGCCCTTCGCCGGGACGGGGCTCTTAGCCCCCGCCGCCAGGACCTCCGGGAGGCTCAGCTTGACGGTCATCCCCCCGAGCTGGCTGGCCGCCCGCTCGAGGCTGTTGTGCATCTTCGACTTGACCTGCTCGAGGAGACTCTTCGCCTCGGGGTGCGTGGAGTCCAGGACGAAGACCTTGGCGCACTGCGCCTCCGCTTCGGCGTAGCGCTCCTGCGCCACCAGTTCGCGGGCCAGCGTGAGATGCTCCTCGATGAAGGGGGCCGATTCGAAGGCCTGCTGCGCCTCTTCGAGAAGCTTCTGCACCTGCTCGGAGTCGGGGTCGATCGGCAGGAGACCGCGCGCCCCCTCGATCGCCTCGGGGTACTTGCGCTGCGCCAGCATCTGCTTGACCTTGGCGATCCCAAGATCGAGCCGTGCTTCCATCTCCTCGGCGTTCAGGTCGGAGCCGTCCGGCACGGCACCGTCGGCCGGCGCCGTCTGGCTCTCCTCGGAGGAGGGCCCGGGGGCATCCGGCTGCCAGTCCCCCAGCAGGAGGGTGGCCATGCGGATCCCTTCCCGCGCCTTCTGGCTGGCCGGGTCGACCGCCAGCGCCTCGCGCCAGGCGTCGATCGCGCCCTTGTACTCGCCGGTGTGGTAGAGCTTCGAGGCCTTGGCGAGCAGTTCCTGGAGAAGTTCGTCGTCGATCACGACACCGCCCGGCAGGGCAGACTGACCCCGCGCACCGGGTTCAATTTATGCCCGGGGGGAGGGAAGTCAAACGGACGTCGGGGGTTGAGGGGGCGACACGCACGAGAGATCCGGCGTCGCCTAGGAAGACTTGCGCGGGGTCGCGGCGCCGGCCTTCTTGAGCGCCTCCTTGAGCAGAGGCAGATCCTTGAAGTTGGGGTTGTACTCCTCTACCTTCGCGAACGCCTCGCCGGCGAGGGCGAGGTCCTGCTTGTCGAAAAGGGCCACGATACCCAGGTTGAGCCAGGTCTGCCAGTGCTTGGGGCTGTAGGAGAGGGAGGTCCGGAACTGTGCCAGCGCGTCGTCCGACATCCCCAACTCCCGGAGGCAGATCCCCATATCGGTCCGGACATCGGCGTCTTCGGGATGAATCTCGAGCGCCTTCTTGTAGTAGGTCACCGCGTCCTGGTACTTGCCGGCGTCGTGGTACATATTGGCGAGGCGCACCAGGGCGGCGGCGTCCTTCGGGTTCTTTTCGATGGCCGATTTGAGCGCCGTGACCTCCTGGAAGACCTGGGCCATCATCTGCTCTCCCCCGGGCCCGCTCGCCGTCCCGCCCTCGGGCGCGGCGGGCTGCCCGGCGGACGTCGCGCCACCGGCTCCGCTCATGCCCAGGTTGCCGGCCGCCGGGACCGGCGTGGCGGACTGCACCACGCGTGGCTCATGCACGGCGTAGGCGATGATGTATCCAACCAGGAAGCCGAACAGTATTCCCGACAGCAGGAACTGCAGCTGGTCTTTGTTCATAGGAATGCGCAACCTAGCACAGCCTCCCGGATGAATCAAGGCACCGGCGGCTGTGCTATAGTCCGGGCCGTGACGCCCGACACGGCGCCGCCCGCGCGCCCCCCCCGCCGGTCACGTTCGCGCGTTTCCCTGACGCTCGGCGCTTCGCTGGTCACGGTCTTCGTGCTCTGCGCGCTCCTGGCCCCGCTCCTGACCCTCCTGATCGGGTACGGCCCGTTCGAGCAGGTGGCGCCCCGCGCGGAGACGCCGCCCACGCCTCCCGACCGGCTGCACCTCCTCGGGACCGATACGCTCGGCCGCGACCAGCTCAGCCGCCTGGTCCACGGGGCCGGCATCTCGCTCGAGGTCGGCGTCGTGGCCGAGGTGATCGCTCTTCTGCTCGGCACCGCGATCGGCGGCCTGGCCGGGTACGCAGGGGGACGCATCGACGCCCTCCTGATGCGCGCCGCCGATTTGGTCTTCGCCTTCCCGGAGCCGCTCCTGGCCCTGGCGATCATCGCCGCGATTCCCGACCCGGACAACGCACCCATCCTGCGCCACATGCCGCACCCGTCGATCGGTGTGGTCTTCCTCGTTCTCGGTGGCATCGGCTGGGCCCGAATCGCGCGCCTGGTGCGCGGCGAGATGCTGAAGATTCGCGAGCAGGAGTTCGCGCGGGCGGCGGAGGCGATCGGCGCGCGCGGCACGCGCGTCGTCCTGCGGCACCTGCTGCCGAACGTCCTCGGCCCTCTCATCGTCGTCGGCACGTTCGGCGTGGGCGCCAATATCCTGATGGAGGCCTGGCTGTCGTTCCTGGGGGTCGGGGCGCGGCCGCCCCTGCCCTCCTGGGGGACCATGGTGACCGAGGGGCAGGCGTATCTCCTCGCCAAGCCGTGGGTCTGCGTCGCCCCTGGCCTCGCGATACTCATGGTGGTGTTGGGGTTCAACCTGCTGGGGGACGGAGTCCGGGACCTGCTCGACCCGCGCCGCCCTGCCACTTCGGCCTGAGTGGATGGGGTACGCCCCCGTTCCGAGCCATGGAGACAACGCGTGACGTCGTTGACGATCCACCCAGTCGAGGCGCGCCGGCCTGCGGCGTCCGGTGCCCGTCGGGCGGCCGGACGGAGGACCCGCTCCGCCTGCCTTCTCGCCGCCCTCCTCGTGCTCGCTGCGACGGGTCTGTCGGCGCTGGCCTGCGGGCGGCCACGATCGACCGGAGGGAAGGAGGAGCAGCTCTTCCGCTTCCGCCTGCGGGAGGACCCGCCGACCCTCGACCCCGCGCTCTCCACCGACCAGTTTTCCCAGGCGGTCCTGTTCAACCTGTTCCGCGGACTGGTCGAGCTCGATCCCGGATCGCTCCAGGTACGCCCGGCCATCGCCGCCTCCTGGACGATCTCAACCGACCACCGCCTCTACACCTTTCACCTCCGCGAGGACGCCGTCTTTCACAACGGCCGCCGCGTGACGGCGCACGACGTGGAGTTCTCCTTCATGCGGACGCTCCGGAAGGAGACGCAGGCGCCCTGGCGCTGGGTCCTCGAACCGATCGCCGGGGCGCGCGAGTTCACCGACGGGAAGGCGGCGGCGGTCGCAGGGCTCAGGGTCGTGGACGAGCGGACGGTCGAGGTGCGGCTGACTCGTCCCTTCGCTCCCTTCCTGGCGCAGCTCGCGATGCTGCCCGCCGCCGTCGTGCCGCGCGAGGTTTACGAGGATCAGGCGAAGGGGTATCTGCGCGCCCCGGTCGGCTGCGGGCCGTTTCGCTTCGCGCGCTGGGAGCAGTCGAACTTCATCGAGCTTCAGGCCTTCGACCGGTACTACGGAGGACGTCCGGCGCTCGACCGCGTGCTGGTGCGGATCATCGAAAACCGTCAGAGCGCCCTGCAGGAGTACAAGGCCGGCGGTCTCGACAGTCTCGACGAGGTGCCGCCGCCCGATGACCGCGTCAGCCAGGAGGAGATCGGGAGCGAGATCCTGCGCTATCCCTTCATGGCGACCGGCTACATCGGCTTCAACCTGGCCCTCCCCCCCTTCAAGGGGAACGTCAAGCTGCGCCAGGCCTTCAACTACGCGGTCGACAAGAAATACCTCTGGGAAGTCCTGCTGCCGGGAGGCAACACTCCGGCGAACGGCATCATCCCTCCCGGCCTCCCGGGGCATGACCCGGACCTCCCCGGCTACCCGCACGACCAGGCGAAGGCCCGCCGTCTCCTGGCCGAGGCCGGCTACCCCGAGGGACGCGGGCTGCCGCCGATCTCACTTTGGGTCAACACCGGCGAGGACCAGCGCCGGATTGTTGAGCAGGTCCAGGCCGACTTGAAGACAATCGGAGTCAACCTGGTGATCCGAGAGGTGGACTGGGGCGCCTACATCAAGGCGGTCGAGGGGACCGTCGAGCAGCCGGGCGAGGCCCAGATGTTCCGCTTCGGCTGGTTCCTCGATTACCCCGACGCCGACGCGATCCTGCGGCCGCAGCTCCACTCAGCGAACTTCGGACCCGGCGGTAACTTCTTCCGCTACCACAACCCCGAGTTCGATCGGCTCGTCGACCAGGCGCTCGATGAGACGGATCCGGAGGCACGCGCCGTTCTGTACCGCAAGGCCCAACGGATCGCCGTCATGGACGACGCGGTCTGGCTGTTCCTGAATTATTACCAGTCGTCGACGCTCTTCAAGCCCTATGTCAAGGGGGTCGTCCCGTCGCCGCTCGGCGAGTTCCGCATCCCCCTCGAGCGGCTGCGGATCGAGAAGTCCCCGGCGCCGCGTTGACCAGCTACCTGCTGCGACGACTCCTGAGCCTGGTGCCGGTCCTGCTGGCGGCGGCGACGATCGTCTGGATCTTCGTCTTCCTGCTGCCGGGAGACCCGGCCCGCCTGATCGCGGGGGGTCAGGGGCTCGACCCCCAGGTCCTGCAATCGATCCGGATGGAGTGGGGCCTCGACCGGCCGGTGCCGGCCCAGTACCTGGGCTACCTGGGGAAGCTGCTGCGGGGCGACCTGGGGATCTCCTCCATCCAGCGGCGCCCGGTGGCCGACATCATCCGGGATCATTTTCCACCCACCTTCATCCTGGCGCTCGCCGCCCTGCTTCTGTCGGCGACATCCGGGCTTCTCCTCGGCGCTCTCGCCGCCTTCCGGCAGGGGGGCTTTCTCGACAATCTGGTCCTGGTCGTCGCCCTTCTCGGCACCTCGACCCCCGTCTTCTGGCTCGGGTTGATGCTGATGCTGTTGTTCGCCTCACGCCTCGAGTGGCTGCCGGTCCTCGGTTACGGGATGGAGGGGGCGGTTCTCCCCCTCCTCGGCGTCCGCCTGCCGGAATGGGACCACCTGGTGCTGCCGGCCGTCACGCTGTCGCTGGTCTCCCTCGGGGCGATCGCGCGCATCACCCGCGCCAGCCTGCTCGAAACCAGCAACGCCGAGTATCTCCTCACGGCGGCCGCCAAGGGGGCCTCGGCCCTGCGGGTCTTCGTCCGTCACGCGCTCAAGAACGCGCTCATCCCGGTCGTGACGGTGATCGGCCTCGATTTCGCCTCCCTCCTGGGGGGTGCCGTGGCCACCGAATATGTGTTCGCCTGGCCCGGGCTCGGAAAGGCGATCGCCCGCGCCATCGCCCTGAAAGACCTCCCCCTGGTCGAGGGCGGAGTCCTCTTCCTGACGGCGATCTTCGTGCTCGTGAACCTCGGCGTCGACATGCTCTACGTCTACCTCGATCCCCGCATCCACTACGGCGCCGCCTCGTAGAGCAGGGCCTGCGCTACAATGGCCCCCTCCGGAGGAATCACGATGGGGCCCGCCAAATCCGCCGTCACCGCGCCCGTGCCGAGTCAGACCAACCTGTACGGGATGGATCGTGCGGAGCTCGCCTCGGCCCTGTCGGCGCTGACCACCCGCCCTTTTCACGCCGCGCAGATCTACCGATGGATTTACGGCCGCCGGCAGACCAATCTGCAGGCGATGACCGACCTGCCGGCGGCGCTCAGGCGGGCGCTCGCCGAACGTTTCCACGTCTCCTGGCCGACCCCGCGCGAAGTGCGCGACTCGTCGGACGGCTCGAGGAAATACGTTCTGGAGCTCGAGGGCGGCGGCGAGATCGAGGCGGTCTATATGATCCAGGGCCGCCGCGTCACGCTCTGCCTCTCGTCGCAGATCGGCTGCCCGCTCGCCTGTCGTTTCTGTCTCACCGGCACGATGGGACTGGTGCGTAATCTGACCCCGGGGGAGATCGTCGGCCAGGCTGCGGTCCTGGCGCAGGACAACCAGGTCGACCCGGACACCTGCCGGATCGTCTTCATGGGGATGGGAGAGCCGCTCAACAACTATGACGCGGTGTTGCGCGCCTTCCGGATCCTCGTCGATCGACAGGGGCTCCGCCTGGCGCCTCGTCGAGTGACCTTGTCGACCGCCGGCCTGGTGCCCGGGATCGAGCGCCTGGCCGGGGAGAAGCCCCGTCCGCGCCTGGCGGTGTCTCTCGCCGCCACGGACGATGCCCGGCGCGACGACCTGATGCCGATCAACCGGAAGTACGATCTCGAGCAGCTGATGGCCGCCTGCCGGGCCTTCCCCCTGGCGCCGCGCGAGCGCGTGACCTTCGAGTACGTCCTCCTGGAGGGGATGAACGACACCGACGGGGACGCGGCCAGGATGGCGCGGCTCCTGCGCGGTGTGCGAGCCAAGGTGAACCTGATCCCCTACAACGAGGCGGGGATCACCGGTTTCAGGACTCCGGGTCCCGAGAGGGCGGCGCGCTTCCGCGACTCGCTCCTGGCGCGCGGAGTTCCCAGCTCGATTCGCTGGAGCAAGGGGCGGGACATCGGCGCCGCCTGCGGGCAGCTGGTGCGCGCTCCGACGAGCGTCGCTCCCCCGGCGTGAGCGTGATGACGAAGCGCCCCCGCCGCCATGTGACGATCGACCTGGGAGGACGCGCGGCGATCGTGACCGGCGGCTCGCGCGGCATCGGGCGGGCCTGCGTGGAGATCCTGGCCGCCGCCGGGGCCGACGTCGTGTTCTCCTACAATCGCCACGCGGCCAGTGCGCGGGAGGTGGTGCGTCGCGTGAAGCAGGCGGGGGGCCGCGCCTTCGCGGTTCGCGCCGACGTCTCGCGCGCGGGCGACTGCCGGGCTCTCGTGGCAACGACCCTGCGCCGGCTCGGCCGCGTCGACATCCTGGTCAACAACGCCGGGATCTGGGAGCCTCCCGGCGGGATCGCCATCGAGACGATCAGCGATGCCCACTGGGCGCGCACGCTGCGCGTGAACCTGGACGGTGCCTTCTATTGCACGCGCGCCGTGGTTCCCGCGATGAAGGCCAGGCGCTTCGGGCGGATCATCTGCCTCTCCTCGACCGCCGGTCAGCGCGGTGAGGATCTCCACTCCGACTATGCGTCGTCCAAGGGGGCCCTCATCTCCTTCACCAAGTCCCTGGCGACCGAACTGGGGCCTCACGGCATCCTGGTCAACGCGATCGCCCCCTGGTGGGTCAGGACGGACATGAGCCGGGAGATTCTCGACCGCCCGGGGCGTGGGGCAGGTGAGGCGGCCGGCGAGGCCTCGCCTCTCGGCCGCGTCGCCATGCCCGAGGAGATCGCCGGCCCTGTCCTCTTCCTCTGCTCCGACCTGGCGCGCTACATCACGGGCGAGATCCTGAACGTCAACGGCGGCACGATCCTCTGCGGCTGACTCACGGGGGGACGGGGGTCCGCCCCAGGGCGGCGCGCAGGGCCCGCACCGCCCCGGCCGGGTCCGGGGCGGCGGCGATGGCGCGGATGGCCGCCACTCCGGCGATCGGCATTCCGGCCAGTTCGGCCGCCGTCGCGGGGTCGATGCCGCCGATCGCCCAGACAGGGATGCGCAGCGACTCGGCCGCCCGGCGCAGGGCCGCCGGCCCCAAGGGCTCCCCGAACGCCGCCTTGCCCGGTGTCGCGAAGACCGGTCCGAAGATGATGTAGTCGGCCCCCTCCTTCTGCGCCTTCTGGGCCTCTGCGAGGGAGTGGACGGAACGCCCGACCAGGAACCTCTTCCCGGCAAGCCGTCGCACGCCATCGACGGGCAGTCCCGCGGCCGGCAGGTGGATCCCTGCCGCCTTCGCGGCCAGGGCGACGTCGAGACGGTCGTTGACGATCACACGGCAATGCCACCCGCTCTCCCGGCAGATCGCGACGACGCCCTTCGCCAGGTCGAGCAGCGCACCGCCTGGTCTATCCTTCTCCCGCAGCTGGATGAGATCGGCCCCGCCCGCGACGGCTGACCGCACCACCTCGAGGAGCGGGCGACCTGCCGTGGCGGCGCCGTCGGTGACGAAGCAGACACCCGGCGAAAGAACCTCGTGTGGCCGATTCACGAGGCACGCAGCTCCCGGCGGAAGGCGAGGAAATCGACCATCCCGGCCGCCAGGTGCAGGAGACCGATCGCCGACACCCCGCCACGCACGTAGCCACTCAGGAGGACCTCCCGCAGGAGCGGCATCTGGGCGTAGTAGCTGTGAATCCAGAGGAGAGACCAGGGGGCGAGGAGGAGAAAGACCCCCGCCTCACCGCAGTAAAGAAGATAGAGGATGTAGAGCCAGGGCCGTTTCACACTCTCTCCGGGAGAGTCGCCGGGTGAAGGTTAGCAGATTTCCCGGGCGACCAAGAGGTCACCTGGGTCGGCGCTTCAAGCCGGGAGTCTCTCCGACCCGGCGGCGATTGACTGCCGTCATCCTTCTGCTAGAATGGGCGCCCCGTAAGCCCCGGCCCGCCGCGAGGTGCGCGCGTCCGATGACCGATTTGAAGCTGGCCACGGTTCCCTTCGTCAATGCCGAGCCCCTTCTCTGGGGGTTTCGCAGGGGGCCGTACCACGACCTGTTCGAGGTGACCTCCATCGCCCCGTCGCAGATCCCGGGCCTGCTGCGCGCGGGGCAGGCGGACGTCGGCCTCATTCCGTCGATCGAGTACCAGAGACTGCCGGGCGTGGAGATCCTGCCGGATCTCTGCATCGCCTCCAGGCAGCAGGCGCGATCGGTCCTCCTGGTGAGCCGGCTGCCTCTGGACGGGGTGCGCCGCGTCGCCCTCGACAGCAATTCCCGCACCTCGGCCGCCCTGCTTCGAATCCTCCTGGCGCACCGAGGACGGCCGGAGATCGAGTACGCGGAGAGGGCGCCGTCCCTGCGGGAGATGCTGCGCGACAACGACGCGGCCCTCCTGATAGGCGACGGCGCACTGACGGCCGACACGGGCGGGCTCCTGGTCATCGATCTGGCGGCCGAGTGGTTCGCGATCACCGGGCTGCCGTTCGTTTTCGCGCTATGGGCCGTGCGCGCCGGAACGACGCTTCCGGACGGCGTGGGCCCCTTCCTCGAATCACGCCGGCTGGGGATCGCCGAAATCCCCACAATCGCGCGCCAGGCGGCGACCCGCCTGGGGATCGCCGCCGAGTCGATCGAGTCGTACCTCAGGAGCAACATCCACTTCCATCTTGGCACGGAGGAGGCGCGCGGCCTCGACCTGTTCTTTCGACAGTCGCGCGAGCTGGGGCTGATCGACACGATCCGCCCGATCCAGATCCACCAGCCGACGAGGCGCGAGCCGGCGCCGGCAGGCCAGGGGGACCGGTGAGCGGACCGCCGGTGGGCGTCACCAGCGACCGCGTGGGCGGATCGGAAGGGTCGACCGGTCCGATCCCGGGCGCCGACGAGCTGCGGGCTGTGCGCCGCTCGACGGCGCGAGTGGAGGAGATCCTGGAGGGCGCCGCCACCGGCCGGCGGATCACCCCCGAGGAGGCGCTCATCCTGTTCCGGGAGGCGACGCTCCTCGACCTTGGCGTGGCCGCCGACCTGGTTCGCCGCCGCCTGCATCCCCAGCCGATCGTCACCTACATCGTCGACCGGAACGTCAACTACACCAACGTCTGCGTCGTGCGCTGCTCCTTCTGCGCCTTCTACCGCGATCCGGGGCACCCGGAGGGATACCTTCATTCACTCGAATCGCTGCACGCCAAGATCGAAGAGACCCTGGCGCTCGGCGGGACCGGGATCCTGATGCAGGGAGGGCACCATCCCGATCTGCCGCTCGAATGGTACGAGGGGATGCTGCGCTCCTTCCGGGCGAAATTCCCCCGGTTGCACATCCACGCCTTTTCGCCGCCGGAGGTGCAGCATCTCGTGAAGGTCTCGGGCCGGCCGCTCGATGAGGTGCTCCGGCGGCTCAAGGAGGCCGGCCTGGACAGCATCCCCGGCGGCGGCGGGGAGATCCTGGTCGACGAGGTGCGCCGCGCCATCTCGCCCCTGAAGACGATGTCGGACGATTGGCTGGCGGTCATGGAGTCGGCCCACCGCCTGGGTCTGCCCACCACGGCGACCATGATGTTCGGGCACGTGGAGCGCTATGCCGACCGCGTGACGCACATGAAGAAGATTCGCGATCTCCAGGACCGCAGCCTGGCGCGCGGAGCCGCCTCGTTCACCGCTTTCATCGCCTGGACCTACAAGGCGGAGAACACAGCCCTGGGCGGACGCGAGGTTTCGAGCGCCGATTACTTGAGGACCCAGGCGATCGCCCGCCTCGTCGTTGACAATATCCCGAACATCCAGTCCTCCTGGGTGACCCAGGGGAAGGAGATCGGCCAGATCGCCCTGAAATTCGGCGCCAACGACATGGGGAGCACGATGATCGAGGAGAACGTCGTGCGCGCCGCCGGGGCGCACGGTTGCACGACCCGCTCGGAGATCGAGCGCCTGATCCAGGAGGCCGGCTACATCCCCCGCCAGCGGGACACCCTGTACCACCTCGTTTCCTGACCCCGGGAGCGCCATGCCGATCCCGCGCCCGCTCGCCGTCATCCGGATGGCCCGCCTGGGCGCGGTGCTGACCGCCTGCGGCCTGCTCCTGGCGGGGACGGGCACCCGTCCCGGCGCGACCGCTCTCGAAGAGCCGGCGATCCCGCTCCGGGTCCACATCGGGCGGCCCAGCACGATCCCGTTCGACTCCCCCTCCGGCCTGGTGATCCTCACCGCCCGGATCAATGGGCGGTCCCAGGTGCGCCTGCTGCTCGACACCGGCGATCCGTCGGGTTTCACGCTCGACACGCGGATCGCGCGGGAGCTCGGGTTGCCGCTCGATAGCCGGACGGCCACGCGCGCCACCGGGGTCGTCGGGAGCCAGCGATTCAATCTGTACCGTGCCCGGGTCGGATCGTTCCTCCTCGGAGGCCTTTCGGCGCGCGACTTCAGCATCTGGACCGCGCCGGACGCGCTGCTGATCGGCAAGACGCTCGGCATCCGGGTCGACGGCTTCGTCGGCGTCGACCTGCTGCGGGGGCTGACCGTGACCCTCGACTACCCGGCGCGGCAGATCACCTTCGCGCCACCGGCCGCCGGGGAGGCGATCCCGCCCGCGCCGGGGGGTTCGCAGGGCGCGTCACCGGAGCCCGCGGGTGCTCAGCCGGACAGCGGGGGACTCGCCGGCGTCCCGCTGCGCCTGGAGGGGAACCGGATCGTCGTGGACGCTTTGTTGAACGGGACCGAGACGCGCGCCATGGTGGTCGACACCGCGGCCGGGACCACCTTCATCGCCGAAGGCGACCTGGCCCTGACGCGGCCCTCCCCGAAGGGAGCGACCACGCAGATCGTCGACAGCAGCGGCGGCGCCGTCTCGGTTTCGCTGCGGATTCTCCCCTCGCTGGCGTTCGGCGGTGCCGTGGCGCGCGACGTCGCCGTCGTGCCTTACGACTTCGAGGCGCTCAAGCAGGGGTTGTTCGCGGGCACGCCGCACGCCGTCTCCGGGATCCTCGGCAGCGATCTGCTCTCCCGGCACGTCGTCGTGCTCGATTTCCCGCGGCGGACCCTCCGGATCGATCCAAAGCGGCCCTGAGCGTTCAGGCGTGAGCCGACCAGACGCCGGGGATCGGCGAGGCGCAGTCGGGGCAGGCGCCGCCGCGAGTCAGCCGGTTCTCGAGGATCCGGTAGCCGGCCCGCTCGATCAGCATGGCGCCGCAGGCCGGACAACGCGTGCTCTCCCAGTCCCCCACCCGCCCGGGAAGATTGCCGGCGTAGACGTAGCGCAGTCCCTCCGCCCGCCCGATCTCAGCCGCGCGCAGGAGCGTCCTGACCGGCGTGTCATCCGGATCGGTCATCCGGTAGTCTTTGTGGAAAGCGGTGACGTGCCACGGAATGTCGGGCGAGAGCCCGGCCAGGAAGCGGGCGATGTCGGTCAGCTCCTCCGTCGAATCGTTGAAGCCGGGGATGACCAGCGTGACGATCTCGAGCCAGAAGCCTTTTCGCCGGAGCATTCCGATCGTGTCGAGGACGTTGCGGAGCGTGCCGCCCAGCGCGCGGTAGTTCCTGTCGCGGAAGCTCTTGAGATCGACCTTGTAGAGCGAGACGTACGGTCGGATGAAATCGAGCACCTGTTCCGTGCCGTTGCCGTTGCTGATGTAGGCGCCGAGCAGCCCCTTCTCCCGGGCGGCCCGCAGGACCGCGATCGCCCACTCGGAGGTGATGAGCGGCTCGTTGTAGGTGGAGGCGATGATCGGCGCTCCGTGCCGCTGGGCCAATGCGACGAGGTCGCCGGGGGTCATCTTCTGCGGCATCGCGACCGCCTTCGGATCGCGGATCGCCTGAGAGGTGACCCAGTTCTGGCAATAGCCGCAGTGGAAGTCGCAGCCCAGCATCCCGAACGACAGGGCGAGCGCACCGGGAAGGGCGTGGAAGAACGGCTTCTTCTCGACCGGATCGCACTGCAACGCGCCGACGTACCCCCACGGGACCCGGAGGGTTCCGCCGTCGTTGTACCTCACCTTGCAGATTCCGGCCCGACCCTCGGGGATGAAGCAGCGGTGTCCGCAGGAGACACAGCGGACCGCCTTCTCGGGGAGCTTCTCGTAAAGCTCACCCTCGCGCGTCAGGTCGGCCAGGACCCGGCTCAGCGGAACGGCGGAGGAGGGCATCCGATCATCCTCTCGGCTCGACTTCAGTATATCGCCGCAAGCCATGATCTCACGGACACGGATCGGTGGGCCCTGTGGTAGCCTCGGTGCCGTCGCCGCGAGTACCTCTGTCATTGAACTCGTGACCCGTTCGCCGTCCTGCCGTGGGACCGCACCCCACGGATGTGGTCGAAGAGGGGGCCCGTTCCTTGATCCTGGCTGCCGCGGTCATCACCCTCCCGATCGCCCTGCCGCTCCTGGCCCTGCTGGTCTGCGGCGTCGGCGTCCTGTATTTTGCAGGGCACGTCGATCGCCGCCGTTCAGTCCTGGTACACCTGCCGATTCACGATGCGTGGG
>DASTNM010000234.1:0-2483 GCA_035762745.1 Candidatus Polarisedimenticolia bacterium | reverse complement strand
ATGCTGCGATACGGCTCGGCGCGATGGCAGCCGGGATGGAAGTAGCGCCGAGCCAGGACGTTCTCCGCGTTCAGGACGCGCAGAATCTGATCGCGCCCGATCCCGGCGCGCTCCTCGTCGACCTCCAGGACGACGTACTGGTGATTGCGAGGCTCCCGATCGTCGCCGGGGAGGATCCGCAGGCCGTCGATCCCCGCCAGCGCCTCGCGGTAGAGGCGTTCGTTGCGCCGGTTGACGGCGATGAACTCGTCGAGGCTCTCGAGCGAGGTCAGGCCCATCGCCGCGGAGATCTCGCTCATCTTGGCGTTGATGCCGCAGGCGACTACGTCGTCGAGGCCGGCGAAGCCGAAGTTGCGCAGCAGGCGGAGGGAGGCCGCCAGGTCGCCGTCGTCGGTCGTGATCGCCCCTCCCTCGAAGCAATTGACCACCTTGGTGGCGTGGAAGCTGAAGACCTCGGCATCACCGAAGCCGCCGATCATCCGCCCGCGGTGCCCGCAGCCGAAGGCATGGGCCGCGTCGAAGAGCAACCGCAGCCGGTGTCGCCGGGCGATCGCCGCGAGAGCCTCGACGTCGCACGCCCGTCCCCAGAGGTGCACGGCGAGGATGCCGGTGGTGCGCGGTGTCAAGGCTCTCTCGACCGCCGCCGGATCGAGAGTCAGGGTGTCTCGATCGATGTCGCAGAAGACGGGCGTGATGCGCTGCCAGTGCAGCGCGTGCGCCGTGGCGACGAAGGTCTGGGCTGGGACGATCACCTCCCCCGCCAGCCCCAGAGCGCGCGCCGCGATCTCCAGCCCGAGGGTGGCGTTGCCGACGGCGACGCAGTGCCGCACGCCGACCAGGGCCGCGATCCGCTCCTCGAAGGCGTGCACGAACGGGCCGTTGTTGGTCAGACAGCGTGTGTCGAGGATCCGCCCCACCCGCTCGAGAAAGCGGGCGCGGTCCCCGAGATTGGGGCGCCCGACGTGCTGCGGCTCGGCGAAGGCCGGCTCCCCGCCGAAGATCGCCAGGTCGCCGAGGTGGCGCTTCACGCCGCACCCCGGCCGGCGCGGCGGGCGATCTCGGCATGTCCGGGAAAGCGCCTCCGCCCCTCCTGCATCCAGGCGGCGCTCACCTCGCCGAGGGCCGGGAAGCCGTCCAGGAGGACCCCGGCCGCGATCCAGGTGCGCGGGTCATCGCCTCTCTCGGCGGCCAGCCGGTCGAGCCCCTCGGCCGCCTGCAGCCCCTGTCCCTCCGAGAGCTGGAGGGCGATCAGCCCGAGCGCCGCCGGCAGGTCGCGCGCATCGCGCCCCAGCGCCTCGCTGAAGGCGGCGCGCGCTCCGGCGCGGTCGCCGCGCTCCAGGAGCGTCGATCCGTACAGCGCCGGGAGCGCCGCGCCGGCGACCTCCGGCAGGGCCTCCAGGTAGCCGGGCCGTCCTCGCAGATCAAGCGCCCGGCGCAGCAGGTCGGCGGCGCGCGGCGCATCGCCCTGCGCCTTGGCGGCCGCGCCGGCGATGTAGAGGGTGTTGGAAGTTTCGCGGCAGCGGCCGTGGTACCAGACGATCAAATCGGCGGCCTCGCGCGCCCGCTCCAGCCGCAGGAGGCAGAGCGCCTCGAGGGTCGTGGCCTCCTCCAGGTCGAGCGGCACCGGCCGGCGGCCCGCGCCCAGGAGGGTGCGCCGTGCCTGGCGGAGCGGCTCGAGAGCCCGTTCCGGCCGGCCATCGCGCAGGTCGAACCAGGCCCTGGCGCGCAGGGCGTCGCCGTCGGTCGGGTCCTCCGCGAGGTCGCGCCTCAGGAGCGCCTCGCGCCGGGCCGCGTCGGCCGGCGCGGCGGCGCAGGAATCTCCGGCGCCAAGGACGACGATCGGTGGCTCGCCGCCGCCCAGCCCGATGCGGCGCTCGAGCGCGGCCAGCGAGGCGGTGGCCCGCGCCTCCGCCCGACCGTGGAAGCGGATACCCGGGGCGTTGCGGATCAGGCGCACCTCGAGCCGGGCGCCGAATGGGGCGCCGCGGCGGATCTCCAGGGCGTGGTAGAGGACCCGGTGATCACCGAGCGCGGCCGGCAGCGCCGCGGCGCCCTCGGCGGTGAGGCGCTCTGCGGCGTCGAGGAGCAGCACCCAGTCGCCGCGCGCGCGGCGCAGGAGGGCATTGCGCGCCTCCGCCTGATCGTCGAGGCGACGGGGGCGCAGCAAGGTCGCCCCGCCGGCGGCGAGCGGCGCGGCCCCGGCCGCCGCCGCGGCGCGGGCGTCGACCACCAGGATCTCGGCGGCGCAGGTCGAAAGGGACGCCAGGCAGGCGGGAAGATGCACCGCGTCGTCGCGCACCACGATGCCGGCGCTGAGGCGCCGGGGCGTCCGGCGCAGCAGATCGAGGATCTCCCCGGTCGGGAACGGCTCCGCGGGCGGCGCGCCGTCGGTGGCGGGGCCGGGTGAGGCGCCGCGCCGTCGCGCGCGGGCGGCGCGGCGCGCGTCCTTGAGGTTGCCGCGCGCGGCGTCGAGCCCGGGGGCG
>DASTNM010000233.1:0-2131 GCA_035762745.1 Candidatus Polarisedimenticolia bacterium | reverse complement strand
GAGTTCGGGGGTACGGGACCCGACTGCGGCGAGACGCAGCTCAAGCCCCTGGCGCGCCTGGTGCGCCGCGGCCGCCTGCACCTGGGGCTGGCGACCGACGGAGACGGCGATCGGTTCGGGATCGTGGACGCCGGCGGCGTCTTCATCGCTCCGAACCTCTTCCTGGCGGTTCTGGCCGACTACCTCCTGGAGCACCGGCGCTTTCCGGGCGGCGTGGGGCGCTCCGTCGCCACCACGCACCTGCTCGACGCCGTCTGCTCTTTCCACGGCCGGCCGCTCTACGAAACACCGGTCGGCTTCAAGTTTCTCGGCGAGCACCTGATCTCGGGGCGCGCCTTCCTGGTCTGCGAGGAGAGCGCCGGGATGAGCCTGCGCGGGCACGTGCCGGAGAAAGACGGCCTCCTGGCGGGGCTCCTGGCGGCGGAGATGGTGGCGGTGCGGCGGCGATCGCTGCGCGACCAGGTGCGCGATCTCTTCGAGAAGGTGGGCCCGCTCCACAGCCGGCGGATCGACTATCATATCGACGCCGCGGCGCGTGAGCGGCTGACGCGTCGTCTCGAGGATCTTCCTCCGACCTTCGCCGGGCGGCGGATCGCGCGCTGCGACACCACCGACGGGCGGAAGATGATCCTCGCCGACGGGTCCTGGATCCTCTTGCGCCCCTCCGGCACCGAGCCGCTCATCCGGTGTTACGGCGAGGCGCGCACCGCCAAGGACCTCGAGGCCCTGCTGCAGGCGGCGCGCGATTTGATCCAGAAGCCCTGAGGCCCGAAGAGCGTGGCCACGATCACCGAAGTGAGAGCGCGCGAGATCCTCGACTCGCGGGGCAACCCGACGGTCGAGGTCGACCTGCGCCTCGACGACGGCAGCCTCGGACGCGCGGCGGTGCCGTCGGGCGCCTCCACCGGCTCGCGCGAGGCGCTCGAGCTGCGCGACGGCGACCCGGGGCGCTTCCGCGGCAAGGGGGTCCTGAAGGCGATCGGCAACGTGACCTCGGTCCTGGGCCCGGCGGTGCGCGGCCTCGACCCGGCGAAGCAGGAGGCGCTCGACGCCCGCCTGCGCGAGACCGACGGGACCCCCGACAGCCATCGCCTCGGGGCCAACGCCCTGCTCGGCGTGTCGCTCGCAGCCGCCCGCGCCGCCGCCGCCAGCCGCGGCCTGCCGCTCTACCGTCACCTCGGCGGCGAGGCGGCGCGCGATCTCCCGGTGCCGCTGTTCAACATCCTCAACGGCGGCGCGCACGCCGACAACAACGTCGACATCCAGGAGTTCATGATCGTCCCCACCGGAGCGCCGAGTTTCCGCGAGGCGCTGCGCATGGGTGCCGAGGTCTTCCACGCATTGCGCGACCTGCTGCGGGCGCGCGGCCTGCGGGCCGCCGGCGGCGACGAGGGGGGCTGGGCCCCCGATCTGAAGTCGAACGCCGAGGCGGTCGACCTGGTGGTCGCCGCCATCGAGAAGGCCGGTTACCGCCCCGGCGAGCAGATCGGCATCGCCCTCGACGTCGCGGCGACCGAGCTGCGGAAGGACGGCGCCTACCTGCTGGAGGCCGAGGAGCCTCCCCGCCGCTCGGCGGAGCAGCTGGTCGCCTTCTACGCCGACCTGGTCCGCCGGCACCCGATCGTCTCGATCGAGGACGGCATGGCGGAAGACGACTGGGCCGGCTGGGAGCTGCTTACCCGCTCGCTCGGTGACGCCACCCAGATCGTCGGCGACGACCTCTTCGTCACCAACGTCGCCATCCTCAAACAGGGAATCGAGCGGCGGGTGGCCAACGCCATCCTGATCAAGCCGAACCAGATAGGCACCCTGAGCGAGACGATCCGCGCCGTCGAGACCGCCCGCGCCGCCGGCTACGCCACCGTCCTGTCGCACCGCTCGGGCGAGACCGAGGACACCTTCATCGCCGACCTGGCCGTCGCCCTGAACCTCGGGCAGATCAAGACCGGCGCCCCGTCACGCGGCGAGCGCGTGGCCAAGTACACCCAGCTGCTGCGGATCGAGGAGGAGATGGGAAGCCGCGCCCGCTATGCCGGCGCCGCCGCCCTGGCGCGCGCCGGTCGGCCCGGGGCCCCTCCCCGATGAACGCCGGGGTCGTCCGCGGCGGCCTCAAGATCCTCTTCTGGATCCT
>DASTNM010000232.1:0-4502 GCA_035762745.1 Candidatus Polarisedimenticolia bacterium | reverse complement strand
ACCTGCTGGCACTGCGGATCCTGCTCGGACTCTTCTCGGGCTTCGGGACGATGTCGGTGGCGCTGGTGACGCACGGCTGCCCGCGCCAGCGGATCGGCAAGGCGGTCGGCACGCTGCAGGCGACGCAGATCCTGAGCACCGCGGTCGGCCCGTTCGTGGGCGGGATCCTGGCGCACGCCATCGGCATTCGGAACACCTTCCTGGTCACCTTTGCCCTGTGCTCGCTGGCCTTCTTCCTCGTCTCGGTGCTCTATCGCGACACCGTGCCCGATCTCACCGATCCGGAGACAGGCCCGGTCGTGGTCTCGCCGGCCGGCCCGGTCTCCGAGGGGGTTCGGGCCGTGCTCCCACGCCCGGCCGGCGCAGGGCGAATGGATGACAGGGGGCCGTCGTTCCGCCGCCTTCTGGCGCTGCCGCTCTTCCTTCCCCTGCTCCCGATCCTCTTCTTCGACAACGTCGTCGACCGGTCGCTCGGCCTCATCGTTCCCCTGTTCGTCGCCGACCTGACCGGCAGAGGCTCGGCCGTGGCGATCACCGGCATGGTCGTGTCCGCCGGGACCTTCGCCTCCGCCGCCTCGGCCTATCTCCTCGGGCACGGCACCGGCCGCATCCCGCCTCTGCAGCTCCTGCTCTGGAGCCTTCTGGGAGGCTCGCTCTCGATCGCGGCCATGGCCTTCTGCCGCTCGATCCCGTCCTTCGCCGTCCTGCGGGTGCTGCTGGGGCTGGCGGTCGGTGGGGCGGCGACTCTGTCCTACACCATCGGCGGAGCGGTGCTGCCGGGCGCTCTGCGTGTCTCCGGCTACGCGTTCCTCTCGAGCGTGGCGATGCTCGGCGGGGCGATGGGGCCGATCCTGTCCGGACTCATCGCCTCGCACGACCTGCGCGCCCCGTTGGTCGTTGGAGGGGTGCTGTACGCCGGCATGACGCTGCACGTCGCGATCCTGGCGCGGCGCTCGGGCCGGTTCTCGGGCGCCCTGGCGGCCATGGGAGGCGAGGCCTCCCTGCCGGTCCCTCCGGCTCAGGAGGAACCGTGAGGGCCGCGGCTCCGGTCCGTTCGCTCAGGCTGGGAAACGGCCTCACCGTCCTGCTGCGCGAGATGCGGCAGGTGCCGCTGGTGTCCGTCTGGTGCTGGTACCGTGTCGGCTCGCAGGACGAGAGGCCGGGGATCACCGGCATCTCCCACTGGGTCGAGCACATGAACTTCAAGGGGACGCGTCGCATCCCCAAGAGCGACGTGACCAGGCTCACCGAGCTGGCCGGCGGCACGTGGAACGGCTACACCTGGCTCGATGTGACCACCTACTTCGAGACGGTGCGCCGCGACGCCCTCGAAACGATGCTGCGCCTCGAGGCCTCGCGCATGAGCGAATGCCTCTACTCGCCGGCCGAGGTCGAGAGGGAGCGGACGGTCGTGATCTCGGAGCTGCAAGGGGGCGAGAATGACCCCCGCACCTACCTGGAGCGCGAGGTGAGCGGCACGGCGCTGCAGGCCCACCCCTACCGCTGGCCGACGATCGGCTATCTCTCCGACCTGCGCGCCATCACTCGGGAGGACCTGTACAGCCACTACCGGACCTACTACGTGCCGAACAACGCCATCCTGGCGCTGGCCGGGGACTTCGACACACGCGAGGCGCTGCGGCTGGTGCGGAGGCACTTCGGCTCGATCCGGCGCGGGGGGGCGCCGCCTTCGGTGCGCACGATCGAGCCGCCGCAGTCCGGGGAGCGGCGGGTCGTCGTGCGGCGCCCGTCGGGTGCCGCCTACCTGCACCTCGCCTTCCCCGCGCCTCAGGTGACCGACCCATCCTTCGCGCCAATGCTGGTCGCCGACGGCCTCCTGGCCGGCGGGCCGTCGGTGAACGTCTGGTCGGGGCACGCAGGGCGTGGGCCCGCCAAGTCGTCGCGTCTCTACCGCGCCCTGGTGGAGGGGGATCTCGCCAGCGAGGTCGAGACCTCGATCGTGCCGACGCGCCATCCCTACCTGTACCGGATCCAGGCGACGGCCAGCGAGGGCGTCGACCCGGGCCGCATCGAGACGGCCGTCCTGGCGGAGATCGAGCGGTTGGCGCGCGGCGAGATGACGCCCCACGACCTTGAGAAATCGAAAAACCAGATCCTGGCCCGCTACGCGCTCGAGAGCGAGAGCGTGACCGACGTCGCCCACCAGCTGGGGTTCTTCGAGACGATCTCCAGCCACCGCGTCTGGCTCGATCTGCCCCGCCGGGTGGCCGCCGTGTCGGCGGACGAGGTGGCGCGCGTGGCACGCGATCGCCTCAACGATCTGAATCGCACGATCGGCGTCCTCCTGCCGACCGCGGAGGAGAAGCGCCCGTGAGCCGCACCCGCCCGAGCACGCGCCCGGCCGTGCGCCGCGCCGTCCTCGAGAACGGGCTCGTCGTCATCGCGCGCGAAAACCGGGCCTCGCGCTCGATCACCGTCCGGCTCCTGGTCGAGGCCGGAGCCGCATTCGATCCCCAGGACCGGGCCGGCACCGCGGCGCTGGTCGCCCTGCTGCTCGACCGGGGGGCGGCCGGGCTGACGGCGGAGACCATCGCGGAGGAGTTCGACTTTCTCGGCGCCGGCTTCCGGGCGCAGACGCGCGGCGATTGGCTGGAGGTGGAGACTCGGCTCCTGTCGGATCACCTTCCGCGCCTCCTGGAACGGATCCGTCTCCTGGTCGAGCAACCGGCTTTCCCGGAGCCGGAGGTCCGCCGTGAGAAGACGAAGATCCTGACGGCGATCGGCGAGCGTGACCAGGACACCGCCTCGGTGGCCGAGATCACGCTGGCCGCGACACTCTTCCCGGAAGGCCATCCGTACCACGCGCCCGCGATCGGCACGCGCGCCACGGTCGAGCGGATCGGCCGCGACGACCTGATGACCTTCCACCGCTCCCGCTTCGGGCCGACGGGCGGGATCCTGGCGATCGTGGGTGACCTCGACCCGGACCGGTCGATCGAGCGTGCCGCCGCCGTGTTCGGCTCCTGGCCACGAAGCGGATCCGGTGGCCGACGGGCGACGATCCCCGACCCGCCCCGCCCCGCGCAGCCGGTGATCGTCGTGCGACCGGTCGAAGGAAAGACGCAGGCCGACATCGCGCTCGGGATCCTTCCCGGCCTGCGCCGTCTCTCGCCCGATCTGCCCGCAGCCCTGGTGCTCAACAGCCTCGTCGGCGAATTCAGCCTGGGCGGACGGCTCGGAACAGCGATCCGTGAGCAGGCGGGGCTCGCCTACTACTGCTACTCCCACTTCGAGGCGGGGCTGGGAGCCGGGCCCTTCGTGGCCCGGGCCGGAGTCGCTCCCGACAAAGTCGTCCGTGCCTGGCGGATGCTGCGCCGGATCCTCGAGGGGGTGCGGCGACGGCGCCCCACCACCGCCGAGATCAAGGACTCGAAGCAGGCGCTGGCGGCGTCCATCCCGCGCCGGCTCGAGACCAACCACGCGGCGGCCGCCTTTCTCGCCGATTGCGAGTTCCACGGCCTCGGACTCGATTACCCCGAGAGATTGCCGTCCCTGATCGAGGCGGTCGACCGCGCGCAGGTCGAGTCCGCCGCCGACCGCTATCTGACCCTCGGACCGCACGCGCTGGTCGTGGCCGGTCCGTCGATCGACGAGGAGGATCTGCGATGAAACACCTGTTGATCCCTCTGGCGCTGGCTCTCGGGCTCCCGGTCGCTCTCCGGCCGGCCTCGGCGGTCCCCGGCTCGGAGGTCTACGACCTCCTGCTGCGGGGTGGCCGGATTGTCGACGGCAGCGGCAACCCCTGGATCGAGGCCGATCTCGCCATCCGGGGCGATCGGATCGCCGCCGTGGGGCGGCTCGAGGGGGCGAAGGCCAGGCGGACGATCGACGTCCGCGGCCTGATCGTCGCCCCGGGGTTCATCGACATGATGGGCCAGTCGGAGCTCACGGTCCTCGTCGATCCGCACCTGCGCAGCAAGATCACCCAGGGGATCACGACCGAGCTGACCGGGGAGGGCGGCTCGGTCGCCCCGCAGACCCCTTACACCATCAGCGAGCTGATGCCCGGGATCTCCGACCTCGGCCTCACCATCGACTGGGCCGACTTCGAGGGATATTTCCGGCGGCTGCGCCGGCGGGGATCGGCCCTCAACTTCGCCCACCTCGTGGGGGCGGCGCAGGTGCGGGAGGCGGTCCTGAAGAGCGACAATCGCGACCCGGCTCCCGGTGAGCTCGAAGCGATGAAGCGCGAGGTGGCGCGCGCCATGGAGCAAGGGGCCTTCGGAATCTCGTCGGCGCTCATCTACCCGCCGGGCGCCTTCGCCAAGACCGAAGAGCTGGTCGCCCTGGCGACGGTGGCGGCGCGTCACGGAGGGTTCTACGCCTCCCACATCCGCAACGAAGGGGACGACCTGCTCGCGGCGATCGACGAGGCGGTCCGCATCGGCGAGCAGGCGCACCTCCCGGTCGAAGTCTGGCACCTCAAGGCGGCCGGCGAGCAGAATTGGGGGAAGATGGAGAGCGCCCTCAGGGCGATCGAG
>DASTNM010000231.1:0-3813 GCA_035762745.1 Candidatus Polarisedimenticolia bacterium | reverse complement strand
GAAGTTACCCCAAAGCCTGGCAGGATCATGTGCCTGAGGGCTCCGAAGTGGATGCTTTTGTTCGATGGCGCCGCGATCAAGCGGGGACGGGCACGACGGAGATCATGCTCTATGTGCGCTGGTGTGAATTCGAAGCCGGTGCTCCGGCAGGCGCAAACATGCGCGAGCGCAGCAACCCCCAGCGGTTGAGCCGGAATTGGAACGACGTCAAAACCACGCCTGCGGCGTAGCGAAGACTCGACAGTGGACCAATCGAAGAGGCTTCCGGAAAGTAGCGGCACGGACTGCTGATCTCCCCGATCGAAAAGCCGTGATAGATGGCCTGGCAGAGGATTTGGTTGTCGAAGACGAAGCCGTCCGCGTTGTCCTCGATCGGCAGGTTCTCCAGGACTTCCCTGCGATAAGCACGAAAGCCGGTGTGATACTCGGACAGCTTCCGGCCGATCACGAGATTCTCGAACATCGTCAACACGCGGTTGCCGATGTACTTATAGAGGGGCATCCCCCCTCGGAGGGCGCCGCGGACCAGGATCCGCGAGCCGAGGACCACGTCGTACAGACCGGACCTCAGCAGGGCGACCATGGCCGGGATGAGCTGGGGTGGATACTGGTAGTCGGGATGCAGCATGACCACGATGTCGGCGCCGCGCTCGAGGGCCGCGCGGTAGCAGGTCTTTTGATTGGCTCCGTAGCCACGGTTGGCCGCATGGACCAGGGTCAGAATGCCGAGTCGGCGCGCCACCTCGACGGTTCGGTCGCGGCTCGCATCATCGACCAAGAGAATCTCATCCACCGCCTGGCGAGGGATCTCGGCGCAAGTACGTTCCAATGTTTTCTCGGCGTTGTAAGCCGGGAGGACCACCACGACTTTCGACGTCGCTCTACGCGCTGATCCAGACCCGTCTCGCTCGCCGTTCACCATTCCTCCACGGACAGAAGCCTTTTCGGTTGGCCGCCATTCTAGCGTGCCCCCGCCGGCCCCCGTCAAGACTTTAGGTTTCGCGCGCCCCCGGCCAACAGCCCCTCTGGCAGGTTGAAACGCCCAAGGAGGCGTTCAGAAGTCAGGGAAGCCGGTCTGGCGTCAGGCGATGACAACAGCGATCTCGGGGGAATTCAGTCAATCGAGATGGTCGGGATCGACGGCTCCATCATCGCGTTCGAGCCCGCGCGGAGGATTTAGATGCCGACGGGCGGCGCGGACCTGCGTCATTCGCCGCGCGCGAGCGAGCAGATGCCGCAGGAAGAAGTACTCGTTGAACGGCCGGTCGTCCATGAGCGCGGGGGCGCCGGGTGCGACGGCGATGATGCGATCAGCCATCACCTCCTGGCCCAGGACCGTCTCGAACACGTGCTCCGGCTGCACTCCCGGAGACCATTCCACCAGTCCGCCACTGCGTAGAGCCGCAGCGACGACAGCCTGCGCGACCCCTCCGCGCCCTTCGCCAGACGCCCTCCCCACCAACTCCCGAGAGCGAGGCCCGCCATGAACACCGAGAGGACGATCGAGACGAGGGGCGTCACGACGCCGAACTGCGCCATCGCGAGCCGCAGCCAGACGATTTCGTCCACGAGGCTGCAGAAGCCGGAGATGAGGAAGAACCCGAAAAACCAGCGCAGGCGCAAAGGGGCTCTCCTTGGGGCGATTGTTCCCCGTCCCTGCTTCACACGCGCCGCCGATTCGGAGCGGCGGCATGATTCCCGCCTCGACCAGGAAGGTTCAGTCCGCAAGCTCGGCCAACGCCGCTCCTCCGGACCGCTTGCCTCCCAGTGTCAGCCGCCGGAGCATATCGCGGATCCCGCCGATTTGAACAGCGGCGATGGTTTCGCGGCGGGTGGCGCCGCGGCGAGCGGTCCGGCCACGCCGGGAGCCGAGACTGGAGCGTATAATCGCGCGGCGCGACGCCCCCCGAGCGCTCCAAGGCGCCCCCGGGCGAGACGCGGGAGGCCGCGTGCCGGCTTCATCACAGACATCGAAGCGATTCCTCCTGCAGCGGGCCCTGCTCAACCTGTTGCGCGGCGAGATCCCGTCGGACGATTTTCCCGAGGCGGAGGTCGACGCCTGTCTCAAGCGCTACGAGTGCGGCGGGTACCTGCAGCGTCTCTGGAGCGGGGCCGGACGGACGGCAGACCTGCCGTCCGGCTGGGCCGCGGGGATGGCACGGGCGCACCGCAAGACCGTGGTGGACAATCTCGGGGCGCTGGCGCAATTCCGCACCCTCGCCCCCCATCTCCTCGAAGAGAGAGTCGAGTTCATCCTCCTGAAGGGAGCCTCCTATCTCGTCGACCTGTACGACGATCCGGGGGCCCGGATGCTGACCGACATCGACCTTCTGATCCGGCGCCGGGACGCGGCGAGGCTTTCGCGCCGTCTTATGGCGGCAGGCTACCGCGGGGGTGTCGGCGACCAGTTTCCCGAAGACCGGCGCTTCGAAATCTGGCGTCCGGGGGAAGGGAAGTGCCATTTCGAGTTCCACTGGTGGCTCATCCCGCCCTTTCGGGCACGATTCGACCAGGAGGCGATCTGGGAGCGCTCGCGCCCGGTCGAGCTCGAGGGGGTTTCCGGCCGGCGCCTGGCCGTTGAGGATGCGATCCTGTACCACGCGGCCCACCAGGCCGATCACTATTTCGGCCCAAGCATCAAGTGGCTCCTGGATCTCAGGGAGATGCTGCGGCACTGGCCCATCGATCTCGACGCGCTGGCAGGGCTCGGCGCCGCCTCGCGGGCGCGGATCACCCTCCACCTCGCCTTGCGCCATCTCGAGAAGGTCTTCCCGGACGATCTCCACGCCGGGGTCCTGGACCGCCTGTCGCCCGGCCCTCTGAGGCGCCGGCTCCTCGAAGGATACATGGCGGCGGATCCACTGGAGCTGGTCGACCGAGCCCGCTCGCGGTTGTCGTTCTATGCTCTGCGATTTCTCATGATCGACCGGCCGACCGACGCGGTCGGCCTGACCCTGCGCGTCGCTCTGCGGCCGATCACCGGTGCCATCGGCAGGATTCTTTCCGGGAGCGCTCCGCCCTGGGAGTGGCGCGACGCGTCCGATTGACCCTCGCGATCGGCGGGTGGTACGCTAGCGGCCCGCGACGCGATCGGCCGGAACAGGCTTCGGGACGTGGCCGCGGCAGGAGAGACTCTTGGAGAAGGGCGGAACGGTGGAGGCCGTGCGTTGGACGATCCCGAGGCGGCCCCTGGGCGCTCACATGTCGATCGCCGGGGGAGTCGACCTGGCGGTGGGGCGCGGCGCGGCGATCGGCTGCAGTGCGCTCCAGATCTTCACCAAGAGCAGCAACCAGTGGGCCGCCCGGCCCCTGCCCGACGCCGAGGTGATGCGTTTCAAGGAGGCCCTGGCGCGGGCCGGCATCGAGCGGGTCGTGGCGCACGACTCCTACCTGATCAACCTCTGCTCGCCCGACGACGCCCTGTGGCGGCGCTCCATAGACGCCTGCGTCGAGGAGCTGCAGCGCTGCGAGCGGCTCGGCATCCCGTGGCTCGTGGCTCACCCCGGCGGGCACATGGGCCAGGGGGAGGAGTTCGGCATCCGCCGCATGGCCAAAGCGATCGACCTCATCCACGATCGAGTCCCGTCGCCCGGCGCCGCGCTGGCGCTCGAGACGACCGCAGGGCAGGGGACGGTGATCGGACATCGCTTCGAGCAGATCGCGGCGATCATCGCTCACACCCGGGACTCAAAGCGGATCGGCGTCTGCCTCGACACCTGCCACGTCTTCGCCTCGGGCTATGATCTCAGGTCGCCCGCGGCCTACTCCGAGACGATGCGCGCTTTCGAGGCTGTGATCGGCAGCCGATCACAG
>DASTNM010000230.1:0-5132 GCA_035762745.1 Candidatus Polarisedimenticolia bacterium | reverse complement strand
CGCCTCGCGCCTCCGGGCGGCTTCGCTCACCGCCTGCATGATCTCGCCGGCCGAAAGGCCGCGGCCGGCGAAGATCGAGGGGGAGCAGAAGACCTCGGCGTAGCGCACGGCGTCGCGCTCCAGGCGCCGCGACAGGGCCTCGGTGATCAGGGCGAAGTCCTGCGCCGTTTTGATCTCGGCGCACAGATCGCGGAAGTTGCGGAGAAAGCCAGGGAAATCGCAGTGCCGGTAGAGTGCGCCGAGCCGGGCGCGCTCGGCGGCCGAGGGCGGCTCACCGCGGCCGCGCTTCATCGCCTGCAGCGTGTCGAGGTCGACGGATCCCTCGAGGTGCAGGTGGATCTCCGCCTTGGGGACACGGCGGGCGAAGTCGTCTGCCTCGGGTCTCGTGGCCACGGACCGTCCCCCCTCGCGCTGTCAAACGACGCCCCCGCCCGCGCGGGGTCAGTGTGGCCCGGCGGACTCCGCGCCGGGCGAGCCCAGCGGCCCCGGCGCCGGCGGGTGATCGGTGTAGTGGACGACCCCCTGGTCGTCGGTGTAGGTGTAGACGGACGACGGCGCGGTGCTCCGCGCGCTCGCCTGCGGCCGGGCCTTCGCCGGGACGTAGGGCTTCCGATTGCCGAAGATCCTGAGCACCTTCGCCACGTAACTCCGGGTCTCGGGGTACGGCGGGATCCCCTTGCTGGCCAGGACGATGTTCTCACCCGCGTTGTAGGCCGCGATGGCCAGCCTCTGGTCGCCGTTGAACAGGTCGAGCAGGTAGCGGAGGTAGCGCACCCCGCCGACGATGTTCTCCAGCGGGTTGAACGGGTCGACGACGCCGAAGCGCACCGCCGTCTCCGGCATCAGCTGCATCAGCCCCTGGGCCCCCTTGGCCGACACCGCCCCCGGGTTGAAGTTCGACTCGACCGAGGCCAGGGCGTAGACCAGATCGGGGTGGACGCCGTTCTGCAGCGCCGTGGCCGTGATGATGGCGCGGAAGGTCTCCCCCGAGAAGCTCCCGGGGACGGGGCCGCGCCCGGCGTAGGTGCGCAGGTCGCGGTGGTCCGGGACGTTGGTCAGCACGAGCGCGCCGCTCTGGTCCCGGCGGTAGTAGATCTCCTCCTTCGCCCCCGCCTCGACGGCGGCGCAGGCCGTGACCAGCAGAACACAGGCGGCGCTTCTCACCGCGACTCCCGCGCCCCGCGGATCATCTGCTCGACGATCTCGAGCGTTCTCGCGCGCACCCCCTCCAGGTTTCCGAGGTTGCGCCCCCCAGCCTCGGCCATGTCGGCCCGGCCGCCCCCCCGGCCGTCGACCAGAGGCGCGAGCGCCTTGACGATCTCGCCGGCGTTGAGCCGGGCGGTCAGGTCCGTGCTGACCGAGGTGGTGACGTTGACGCGGTCCTCCTGCAGCGCCCACTGCACGATCACCCCCGAGCGCAGCCGCTCGCGGCTCTTGTCGACCAGGGCGCGCACGGCGCTCTTGTCGAGCCCCTTCTGCAATTCGGGCACCAGCACCTTGACCCCGTCGATGTCGTGCACTTCGGCCGAGGACGCGCCCGTGCCGCCGGCGGCCAGAGTCACCTTGAGCCTGTCGACCTCCCGCTGCAGCGCCCGGTTCTGCTCCAGGAGCCTCCGGAGCGTTTCCGGGACCGTCCGGCGCTCGACGTTGAGCGCCGCCTGCACCCCTTCCACGACGCGCCGGTCCTCCCGCAGCTCGCGCAGCGCCCCCTCCCCGGCCAGCGCCTCGAGGCGGCGCACGCCGGCGGCGATCCCGCGCTCCTGCGTCAGCTTCAGAAGACCGATGGAGCCGGTGCTGGCGGCGTGCGTGCCGCCGCAGAGCTCCATGCTGAATCCCGGCACCTCGATCACCCGGACCGTGTCGCCGTACTTGTCGCCGAAGAAGGCGAGAGCGCCGCGACGCAGCGCCTCGTCGATCGGCATCACGCTGGCGAGGATCGGCAGGTCCTGGCGGATGACGTCGTTCACCTCGTCCTCGACCTGCCGCAGGATCTCCTCCGACAGCGGTGCGAAGTGGCTGAAGTCGAAGCGAAAGCGATCGGGGCTCACCAGCGAGCCGGCCTGCTTGACGTGCATCCCGACGACGTCGCGCAGCGCCGCATGCACCAGGTGGGTGGCGTCGTGGCTGCGCATCACCGCCGCGCGCCGCTCCCGGTCGACCTCGGCCACGACCGTGTCGCCGACCCGCAGGCGGCCCTCCTGAAGCGCGACGGTATGCAGGTTGAGGCCCGGCCAGGGCGCCCGCGTATCGCGCACCGCCGCCACGCCGCCGGCGGCGGTCAGGAAACCGCTGTCCCCGACCTGCCCGCCGCCCTCGGCATAGAAAGGAGTCCGGTCGAGCAGCACCTGTCCTTCCTCTCCCTGCCGGAGCTCGTCGACCAGATCCTCGCCGCGCACCAGCGCCAGGATGCGGGCGTCGGTCAGGCGCGTCGTCTCGTACCCCCGGAACTCGACGCTCCGGACCGGCAGCCGTCCGGCGACGCCGGAAGAGCCGGCGCCGGTCTCCTTCATGCCGCGCCGCGAGCGCTCCCGCTGCTCTTCGAGCGACTTCTGGAAAGCGGTCTCGTCCACCTCGAGGTTCCAGGCCTGCGCCACGTCGCGGATCAGGTCGAGCGGCAGGCCGAAGGTGTCGTACAGCCGGAAGGCCTCGTCCCCCGGGATGACGGTCTTCTCTTCGGCCCGCAAACCCTGGGCCAGGGTTTCGATCCGCTGCAGCCCGACCGCCAGCGTCCCGGCGAAGCGCTCCTCCTCGCGCCGTGCGATCTGGGCGATCATCTCCCGGTGCGCCAGCAGCTCGGGATAGGCCTGCGGCTCTCCCATCAGATCAATGACCGCCCCGCTCAGGGAGCCCAGGAAGGGGCGCTCGAGGCCGAGGTGCCGTCCGAACATGATGGCGCGGCGCATGATCCGCCGCAGGACGTACCCCCGCCCCTCGTTGCTCGGCACCGCCCCGTCGGACATCAGGAAGGTCATGGCGCGCACATGGTCGGCGATCACCTGGAAGGCCACCGTGTCCTCGGCATGCGGGTGGGCCGGATCCCAGCCCCCCCCCGTGCGCGCCAGGCGTTTCGTCTCCTCGATGATCGGAGTGAACAGGTCGGTGTCGTAGTTGCTGTAGTTGCTGTCCTTCGCCTCCAACACCGACGCGATCCGCTCGAGCCCCATCCCGGTGTCGACCCCGGTGCGCCGCAGCGGCTCGAGTCGGCCGTCCGCCTGCCGGTCGTACTGCATGAAGACCAGGTTCCAGAGCTCCATGAAGCGGCCGCAGTCATGCCCCGGGTCGCAGTCGACCTTCTCCGCCTCGCAACGCCCGGAGCGATCGATGTGAATCTCCGAGCAGGGGCCGCACGGCCCGGTGTCTCCCATCGACCAGAAGTTGTCCTTCTCCCCCAGCCGGGCAATCCGCCCCCGCGGGACGCCGATCTCCTTCTCCCAGATCGAGGCGGCCTCGTCGTCATCGCGGAAGACCGTGATCCAGAGCCTGCCGGGATCGAGGCCGAACCAGGACTTCGACGTGAGCAGCTCCCAGGCGAAGGCGATCGCTTCCTTCTTGAAGTAGTCGCCGAAGGAGAAGTTCCCGAGCATCTCGAAGAAGGTGTGGTGGCGCGGCGTGCGGCCGACCTGCTCCAGGTCGTTGTGCTTCCCCGAGACGCGCATGCATTTCTGCGACGAGGCGGCGCGCCGGTAGCCGCGCGTCTCCTTTCCCAGGAAGACATCCTTGAACTGGTTCATGCCGGCATTGGTGAAGAGCAGGGTGGGGTCCTGGGCCGGGATGAGCGAGGAGGAGGCGACGGGCTGGTGCCCCTTCGACTCGAAGAATCTCAGGAACGCCTGGCGTATCTCGCTGCCTGTCATGAGCCTTCCCGGAGGGGGCGTCGCATCGCCCCGCGACGACTCGAACCCCCCGCCTCCCGCCGCCGGCCGGGGCGCCGCACGACCCGGGGCCGCGGCCGCCCGGCAGCCGCAGAAGTATAACCCGACGGCCCGTTCTCCCGCGGCGATCGGATCGTCGCGGGGCTGGCCCGGGGGCGTCTGGCATGGTCGGAGGGGACGGGGGGGCGGGGGACGCCGGCCGGCGGGGGTTCCATCGCCGGCCCGCTACTTCTTGCGGGTGCCGCCCGCGCCGTGGGCGCGCGACAGGTCGAACACCGATCCGCCCTGCTGGCCGGAGGCGGTGTTCTCGAAACCCGACTTGAGGGTGCTCTCCATCTCGCGCTGTGCCACGTCGGCGGTCGATTCGATCCCCTGCAGCTTCAGCTTGAACTCGTCCGGGTTGCTGGCGCGGCGCAGCGCCTCCTCCATGGTGATCAGCTCCTTCTTGTACAGCCCGTAGATCGACTGGTCGAAGGTCTGCATCCCGTACTGGGAGGTGCCCTGCGCGATCGCCTCGTGGATCAGCTTGGTCTTGTCCTTGTTCTCGATGCAGTCGCGGATGAAGTTCGTGATCCGCAGCACCTCGGCGGCCGGCACGCGGCCGTTGCCGTCGGAGCGCGGCAGCAGGCGCATCGAGATGACCGCCTTGAGGACGCTGGCGAGCTGCAGCCGGATCTGCTTTTGCTGGTGCGGCGGGAAGACCGAGATGACGCGGTTGACGGTCTCGGTGGCGTCCAGGGTGTGCAGGGTCGAGAAGACCAGATGGCCGGTCTCGGCGGCGGTCAGGGCGGTCTCGATCGTCTCGTAGTCGCGCATCTCGCCGACCAGGATGACGTCGGGGTCCTGCCGCAGGGCCGAGCGCAGGGCCGTGGCGAACGACTTGGTGTCGACCTCGACCTCGCGCTGGTTGACCAGGCTCTTCTTGTCCCGGTGCAGGAACTCGATCGGGTCCTCGATCGTCATGACGTGCTCGGTCCGCTGGCTGTTGATGTAGTCGATCATGGCGGCGAGACACGTCGATTTTCCCGAGCCGGTCGTCCCGGTCACCAGGATCAGGCCCCGGCGCTCGTCGGCGATCGTCTTCAGGACCGGGGGCAGCAGCAGCTCCTCGATCGTCAGGATCTTCGCCGGGATGACGCGCAGCACCAGGCCCACCTTGCCGCGTTGCTGAAAGATGTTGACGCGGAAGCGGCCGAGGCCGGGAACCGAATAGGCCAGGTCGATCTCGAAATGGTCTTTGAATTTCTGCTTCTGCCGCCC
>DASTNM010000229.1:0-12110 GCA_035762745.1 Candidatus Polarisedimenticolia bacterium | reverse complement strand
TTGTGATGTCGTTGGTGGTCGCCTCGACTGTGATCGGCGCCGGGATGGTTACGGCTGCCGCAGACGACGAAGCGACCGTGATGGTGTCACGTCCTGGCGTGGTCTTTCACAGGGCCGGGAGCTCCGATCTGCGCGGTCGGGGCTTTGAGAAGACCGTGAGCCAGGCTCTGGCGGCGGGATATGTTCCCTGCCGGGTCTGCTTCGCCAGCAACGCCGCGTTGTCGCGTGTGGCGAGCGGCACGGCCGCCGGCGGGGCAGCCGCCGCGTCGGGGCAATCGGCCCTGTCGACCGGGACGACGACCTCGAGCACGTCCACCTCGTCGAGCTATGCGCCCCCGCGCCTGAGGGGTCTCGACAAGGGGGTGATTCGCGATCCGTACGCCGACCCGGTGACTGCCACAGGGAGAATCGCCGACCAGAGTGGTTACACGAAGTAAGGGGCGGGGGCTCAGGCCCTGGCTCGCCTGGTATAGCGGGCGACCAGAACGGCATCGTAGGCGCTGAGAGCCCAGCAGAGTCCTGTCACGAAGAATACGGCCATCCCGGCCCAGGCGACCTTGCGGGTGGTCAGCGCCTGCAGGTCGAGGTCGGCGATCACCGCGAAGAACGGCGACAGACGGTACAGACCGACCAGGTAGAGCTGCAGCAGAAACGAGAAGAGGAAGAAGATAGCCTTCCCCAGCTGCCCGTTCAGCATCTGACCCCAGCCCGGGATCAGGGCGGACGCCAGCCCCGATACGAAGGGATTCCGGAGACCGCCGAATCGACTGCCCTGCGCCTCCGCTCCCCTGTAGGCCTGCGCCACGTTGTAGATCATGAAGAAGATCAGGCAGAAATCGATCGAGGAGGCGTAGAGCATCAGCTCCCACTCGCTGACGAAGAAGATGTGCGAAAAGCTGAGAATCCGGTCCCAGGTCATGTACATGAAGTAGTGGAACGACACGACCAGGACCTCGCACATCAAAAACAGCATCGCCAGTTTCGCATCGCCGTTGTAGAACTGCCCCAGGCCCCAGACGAACATCGACAACGAGCCGGCCGCCGCCGGGTGCGGTTGGCGGAGCCGTGTGCCGCGTGGCGGAGTGTTGCGCTCGGTCACCGTCTCGTCGGACGTTCTGGAGTTTTCCGCGGAGCGCGGGGGCTTGGCAAGCGCTATCGACGCGCCGCGCTGCTGGGACTGTGCCTTCCCCTTCCCCTTGCCTCCGGGGGTGAGGATGTCGTCCTCGGTGATGACGAAAACCTCATCCTGGTTGATCATCGCGCTCCCTCCGGCACCCCACGCGGACGCTCACAGGCACGGGTCCTCGACCCACAGAACGGGCGCTCCGCAAACCAGGTTCGGGAAGAGCAAGGGGTGTACCACAATGGGACGCGGGCCTTCGGGGACTTCCGCTGGACGCAAATCGCACAGGACGGGGCGGTTGCCGTGGCGGCCATTCCGGCACCCCGGCGGCGGCCCTTGCGGGGTGGCTCGGGGGGCCACAGATCGGTAAGACCGGTTGCATTAATGTATGCGGGGCGAACGAGTGGAGGAGGGCGGCCGACTGTCAGTCGTGGCTGCGGCCAACCACCCGGGCGAGTGTGCGGATGTCGCGCATGAGCTCGGCGAACTGGTCCGGCAGGATCGCCTGCGGCCCGTCCGAGAGCGCCTTGTCGGGCTCGTGGTGCACCTCGACCATCAGGCCGTCCGCCCCGACCGCGACGGCGGCGCGCGCCAGCGGCACGACCTTCTCACGCCGGCCGGTGCCGTGACTCGGGTCGACGAGAATCGGCAGGTGGCTGAGGTGCTTGACCGCCGGGACGATCGCCAGGTCGAGGGTGTTGCGCGTGTGGTCGGCGAAGGTGCGCACGCCGCGCTCGCACAGGAAGACCCTGTAATTGCCCTCCGAGACGATGTACTCCGCCGCCATCAGCAGCTCCTCGAGCGTGGCCGAAAGGCCGCGCTTGAGAAAGACGGGGAGGGAGGACTTCCCGGCCCGCTTGAGCAGCGAGAAGTTCTGCATGTTGCGCGCCCCGATCTGCGCCGCGTCGGCGTAGTCCTCCACCATCGCCAGCGATTCCTCGTCGACCGCCTCGGTGACGATCGGCAGCCCGGTCTCCTCGCGGACGCGGGCCAGGATCTTGAGCCCCTGGAGACCCAGGCCCTGGAACGAGTAGGGCGAGGTGCGCGGCTTGAAGGCGCCGGCGCGGAAAAGATCGGCCCCGGCCTCCTTGACCAGTCGGGCGATCGCGAGAGTCTGCGCCTCCGACTCGACGGCGCAGGGGCCTGCGATCACCGTGAGGCGATTTCCCCCGACCGGCAGCCCCCCGACCTCGACCACCGTGTCGGCCGGTTTGACCTCCCGGCTGACCAGCTTGTACGGCTTGGTGACCCGGATCGCCTCCTGCACCCCAGGCAGCATCTCGAACTCGGCCGGATCGAGGGGGCCGTGATTCCCGGTGATGCCGATGGCCAGTCTCTCCGCTCCGGGGATCGGGTGGGGCTTGAGCCCCAAAGAGCGCACTTTCGCCGTGACACCTTCGATCTGCCGCTGGGTCGCCCCCTTTTCCATGACGATCAGCATGCGCCGGTCTCTCCGGAAGAGTCCGGATGATACGCCGAGCGGGGTATTCCCGCAACCGCAAGTGCCTCTGTTCAGTTGACAATAGCGACGATGGCCCCGTATACTCTCGCCTTCGCACGGCATACCCAAGAGGCGCCGCCGGGCGGCGCTTTCGGACCTCAGAGGTGAAGGCGCGTAGCTCAGGGGGAGAGCGCTACCTTGACACGGTAGAAGTCAGCGGTTCAAATCCGCTCGCGCCTACCACTCCTGCACCGTCCCTCCCAGGTCACGGGGCTCTCGGCCGCGCGAGGGCCACCGACAGGACGCCCCGAAGCAAAGGATCCAAGAGCGTGGAGACCATCAACGTCACCCTCCCGGACGGCAGCGTCCGGGCCTTCCCGCGCGGCACGCCGCTCGACGGGATCGCCCGCGTCTTCGACCCGAAGATCGCCCGCGTGGCGCTCGCCGCCATCGTCGACGGGGCCCAGAAGGACATCTACCTGACGCTCGATCACGACGCGGTGGTGTCGTTCATCACCCCCGACGCGCCGCAGGCCCTCGAGATCTATCGCCACACCACCTCGCACCTCCTGGCCCACGCGGTGAAGGCCCTGTTCCCGGAGGTCAAGATCGGCATCGGGCCGGCGACCGAGGAGGGGTTCTTCTATGATTTCGAGCGCCCCACACCGTTTGCGCCGGAGGATCTGGAGCGGATCGAGGCGAAGATGCGGGAGATCAAGGCGCGTGACCTGCCGATCAGGCGCCTCGAGCAGCCGAAGGAGGAGGCCCTCGCCTACTTCCGCCGGCAGGGTGACAACCTGAAGGTCGAGCTGGTGTCCGAGAAAGGGGGCGCGGTCGTCTCCTGCTACCGGCAGGATGACTTCATGGACTTCTGCACCGGCCCGCATGTCCCCTCGACGGGGAGGCTGGGGGCCTTCAAGCTGCTGTCTCTGGCCGGTGCCTACTGGAAGGGTTCGGAGAAGAACCAGCAGCTGCAGAGGATCTACGGCACCGCCTTCGCGCACGAGGAGCAGCTCAAAGCGCATCTGGAGATGCTCGAGGAGGCGAAGAAGCGCGATCACCGCCGTCTGGGACCGGCGCTCGACCTGTTCAGCGTCGAGGAGACCGCCGGGCCGGGTCTCATCTTCTGGCACCCGCACGGCACCATCGTGCGGCAGGTCCTCGAGGATTACTGGAAGGAGCAGCACCGCCGGCACGGCTACCAGCTGGTCACCACGCCGCACATCGCGCGCGACGAGCTGTGGCGTCTCTCGGGCCATCTCGAGTACTACAAAGAGAACATGTACACCTTCGAGATCGACGAGGCGGGGTACGTTCTCAAGCCGATGAACTGCCCGGGCCACTCGCTGATCTACAAGTCGCGCCTGAGGTCCTATCGCGAGCTGCCGATCCGCTACGCCGAGCTGGGCACGGTCTATCGCTACGAGCGCTCCGGCGTGTTGCACGGTATGATGCGCGTGCGTGGATTCACGCAGGACGACGCGCACATCTATTGCACCCGCGATCAGGTCCTCTCCGAGATCGAGGGGGTTCTCGACCTGTGCGTCGACTTCCTGAAGACCTTCGGCTACGAGCGCTACGAGGTCGATCTGTCGGTCTGGGACAAGACGCATCCTGAGAAGTATGCCGGCGACGCCTCCGGCTGGGAGATGGCGGAGGACGCCCTGACCCGGGCCCTGCAGGAGCGCGGATTGCGCTACCTCCGGCGCGAGGGAGAGGCCGCCTTCTACGGCCCGAAGATCGATTTCAAGATGTTCGACGCCATCGGCCGGCCGTGGCAGGGGCCGACCGTGCAGTTCGATTTCAACCTGCCGCAGCGTCTCGGAATCCACTACGTGTCGTCCGACTCGTCTCAGGTCCCGGTCGTCATGGTGCACCGCGCCATCTACGGCTCCCTCGAGCGCTTCATGGGCGGCCTGGTGGAGCACTACGCCGGCGCCTTCCCGCTCTGGCTGGCCCCGGTGCAGGCGGTGGTCCTGCCGATCACCGATCGCACGCGGGACTATGCCCTCGAGGTGCGCCGGACCCTTCAGGCCGCCGGCCTGCGTGTCGAGTGCGACGAGCGCAACGAGAAGATCGGCGCCAAGATCCGCGACGCCCAGCTGCGCAAGATTCCGTTCATGCTGGTCGCCGGCGACCGCGAGGCCCAGGCCCGCACCGTCGCGGTGCGCAGCCGGCGCGCGGGAGATCTGGGACCGATGAGCCTCGAGGCGATCCGCGACCGGATGGTGACCATGCAGGTGGAACGGGAGCCCGGTCCCTGAACCGGCTCAAACGACCCCTCGTGGACGGGGGTGGGAGGGAAAGAACATCGAGAAAAAACTGAGAGTCAACGATAAGATCCGGGCCCGCGAGGTGCGTGTGATCGGCGCGGACGGCGCCCAGCTCGGGATCATGTCTCCGGAGCAGGCCCTGCGCGCGGCGCTGGAACAGGGGCTGGACCTCGTGGAGGTCTCGCCCGACGCGGCCCCGCCGGTCTGTCGCATCCTGGATTACGGCAAGTTCCGCTACCAGCTCAACAAGAAGTCCCAGGAGGCGCGGAAGAAGCAGCGGGTCATCCAGGTCAAGGAGGTGAAGTTCCGCCCCAAGACCGACGAGCACGACTACGAGTTCAAGAAGAACAACATCATCCGTTTCCTGAGCAAGGGGAAGAAGGTCAAGGCGACGGTGATCTTCCGCGGCCGCGAGAACATGCACCGCGACATCGGCTATCGCATCCTCAAGCGCATCCGCGAGGAGGTGAGCGAGGTCGGGGCGGTCGAGTCGGAGCCGCGGCAGGAGGGGCCGTTCCTCGACATGATCCTGGCCCCGAAGAAATGGTCCGGATCGGCCCCCGCACCGGCGGCACCATCCGCCGGCGGGTCGGGGCAGCGCAGGAGCTAAGGGAGAGCGTCATATGCCGAAGATGAAGACCAAGAGGGGCGCCGCCAAGCGCTTCCGCGTCAGCGCCGGGGGCAAAGTCAAGCGAAGCCGTGCCTTCAAACGCCACATCCTGACCTCCAAGTCGACCAAGAGAAAGAGGCATCTCGACATGGAGTCTCTCATCAGCAAGGCCGACGGGCGTCGCGTGCGCGAGATGCTCCCGTACGGCCGACCCTAGGAGATCGCCGTGCCACGAGTCAAAAGAGGGACCAAGAGACGCCACCGGCGCAAGAAGATGCTCAAGCTGGCGAAGGGGTATTACACCGGCAAGAGCAAGTTGTACCGTGCGGCCAAGGAGGCGATCGAGAAGTCGCTCGGCTACGCCTACCGCGACCGGCGGGCGAAGAAGCGGGATTTTCGCGGCCTCTGGATCGTCCGCATCAACGCGGCGGCCCGGCAGAACAACCTGTCCTACAGCCGCTTGATGGCGGGGCTGTCGAAGGCCGGGATCGCCCTCGACCGGAAGATCCTCGCCGACCTGGCGGTCACCGACCCGGGCGGTTTCTCGGCCCTGGCGCAGACCGCGCGCGCCGCCCTCGGCCTGGCCTGACGCCGGCAGGTCCGAGGCGTCCGGGGAGGGACCCGCGTGCGCAGCCGCGTGCAGGAGATCCGACGACAGTTCGACCGTGATCTCGCCGCGGCCAAGGACGCCGCGACGGTGGAGGCGGTGCGCGTCCGCTTTCTCGGCCGCAAGGCCGGGCTTCTGACCGCCCTCCTCAAGGAGCTGCGCGACCTGCCCCCGGCCGAGCGGGCGTCCGCGGGCAAGGACGTCAACGAGCTCAAGATTCACGTCGAGTCGGCTCTCGACGCGGCGGCCACCGCGCGGCGCGGTCCCGACACCACCGACGACCTCGACCCGACCCTCCCCGGCCGGGTGCAGCGACCGGGGACGCCCCACCCGATCACCCAGGTGCGCGACCTTGTCGAGGAGATCTTCCTCGAGATGGGGTACTCCCTCGAATCCGGCCCCGAGGTCGAGACCGACTACTACAACTTCGCAGCGCTCAACATGCCGGCGCACCACCCGGCGCGCGACATGCAGGACACCTTCTACGTCACCGGCGGCCTGCTGCTCCGGACCCACACCTCCCCGGTGCAGATCCACACCCTCGAGACGCATCGGCCGCCGATCAAGATGGCGGCGATCGGCCGCGTCTTCCGGCGCGACTCGGACATCACCCACTCCCCCGTCTTCCACCAGGTCGAAGGGCTGGTCGTCGACGAAGGGATCAGCTTCGCGCACCTCAAGGGAACGCTGGAGCACTTCTGCCGGCGGGTCTTCGGCGCCGACCTGAAGGTCCGGCTGCGCCCATCGTACTTCCCGTTCGTCGAGCCGGGCGCCGAGTACGACATCTCCTGCATCTTCTGCGGCGGGAGCGGCTGCCGTCCCTGCAAAGGGAGCGGCTGGATCGAGATGGGGGGCGCCGGCATGGTCCATCCGGCCGTCTTCGAGACGGTCGACCGGGCGAAGTACGACCCGGAGCGCTTCACCGGCTTCGCCTTCGGGCTCGGGATCGAGCGCATCGCCATGCTGAAGCTCGGGATCGACGACATCCGCCTGTTCTACGAGAACGATCTCCGTTTCCTCGGGCAGTTCCCGGCGTGATCCTCCGCCGCGAGCGTGGAGCGCCATGAAGTTCAGCCATTCCTGGTTCAAGGAGTACGTGACGCCCGCCGAGGACCCGGCCGCGATCGGCCGCCGGCTGACGGCCGCCGGCGTGCCGCTGGACGGCCTCGAGGGAGCGGGCGAGACGGCGCTCTACGATTTCGACATCTTCAGCAACCGCCCGGACTGCATGAATCATTTCGGTCTGGCGCGGGAGTACGCGGCGTTGACCGGCTCGACCCTGCGGCGCCCGGACGGCAGCCTGCCGCGCGCCGTCGCGGCGACCCCGGCGACGACCTCGATCGAGATCGAGGACCCCGACCTCTGCCCGCGCTACAGCGCCCGCTGCGTCCTCGGCGTCGCGGTCGGACCGTCCCCGGACTGGCTGCGACGCCGCCTCGAGTCGATCGGCCAGCGGCCGATCAACAACGTGGTCGACATCACCAACTTCGTCCTGTGGGAGCTGGGGCATCCGCTGCATGCCTTCGACCTCGAGCGTCTGGAGGGAGGACGCATCGTCGTCCGCCGGGCCCGTCCGCGGGAGACCCTCACGACGCTCGACGGGGAGACGCGGACACTGGCGCCCGAGATGCTGATGATCGCCGACGCCCGCCGGCCCGTGGCCCTGGCCGGCGTCATGGGGGGCCAGGCGACCGAGATCGGCCCCGCGACGCGCAACGTCCTCCTCGAGAGCGCCTGGTTCGACCCGGTCTCGGTGCGCCGGACCGCGCGCGCCCTGGGACTGCACACCGACGCCTCGCACCGCTTCGAGCGCGGCGCAGACCCGGAAGGAACGCTGCCGGCGCTCGACCGGGCGGCGCGCCTGGTGGCGGAGATCGCCGGAGGCCGCGTCACCGACCCGCCCCTCGACATTCACCCTCGCCCGCTCCCCCGACGATCGATCCTCCTGCGGCCGCCACGCGTGCGATCCCTCCTCGGTCAGGCGGTGGAGGAGACCGCGATGCGCGAGGCGCTGCAACGGCGCGAGTTCGCCGTGGCCGCCCCCCGGCCGGACCGCTGGGAGGTGGCGGTGCCTTCCTTCCGCCGCGACGTCGAGCGCGAGGTCGACCTGATCGAGGAGATCGCGCGGCACCGTGGCTACGACACCATCCCTTCCGTCCTGCCCCTCCTGCCGGACGCCGAAGGGGGTCGCAGCGCGGTGGATCGCCGGGTGCGCAGGGCACGTGACCTGTTCCGAGCCGCCGGGCTGTCCGAGGCGATCAACTACTCGATGGTCGAGCGTCGGGACTGCGTCACCTTCACCCCCGAAGTGACGGAGCCGCTGGCGCTCGAGAACCCGCTGCAGTCCCAGGCCGCCTGCCTCCGGACCAGTCTGCTCCCGGGTCTCCTGCGCAACGTGGCCCACAACCTGAACCGGGGCCTCCCGGCCTGCCACCTGTTCGAGATCGGGACCGTCTTCCGGCCGGCCGCCGGGCCCGGGGCGCGCGAGCGCACCCTGGCCGCCTTCGCCCTCGCCGGACGCGGTCTGCCCGCCCATTGGAGCCTGCCGGCCCGCGAGGTCGACCTCTACGACGCGCGCGGTGTCGTCGATCTGCTGGGCGAGCGCCTCGGCCTCTCCCCACTCACCGCCTCTTCGGATAGAATCCCCTTTCTGCAGGAGCGACGGGCGCTGCGGCTGCGGGCGGGCGACGTTCCGCTCGGTGTCCTGGGCGAGATCGCCCCTCAGGTGAGTGAGGGTTACGGCATCGAGCGGACCGTTTACGCCGGCGAGATCGATCTGGACGCCGCGGCCACGGTGCGGCGCGAGGAGCGTCGGTTCAGACCGCTGCCGCGCTTCCCGCCCGCGCGCCGGGACCTGGCGCTGGTGGTCCGGCGGGAGGTCACCTTCGAGGCGATCGACGGCGTGATTCGCCGGGCGGCGACGCTGCCGATCGCCGAGCTGCAGCTGTTCGATCGGTATCAGGGGCCCGGCGTGCCGGCGGGCTCCGTCAGCCTGGCGGTCCAGGTCGTCTTCCAGCACCCCGAGAGGACGCTGGCCGCCGAGGAGGTGCATTCGGCGCAGGAGGCGATCGTCGCGGCGCTCGGCCGCGATCTGAAGGCCCGTCTGCGCGGCGCGGGCGGCGACTGAGGCGGAAGCCCAACGGGGCAGACCATGGCGCGGGAGGTGCCGATGGAGCGCAAGAAGGTGGTGGTCGACCTGCAGCAGATCGACCTTCTGGAACAGAAGATCGTCAAGGCGACGGAGCTGATCCGCTCGCTGCGCCGCGAGAAGGAGACGCTCGTCGCGAAGGCGCGCGAGGCGCAGGAGGCGCTGGCGCAGGCGCGCGCGCTCGCCGCCGCGTCCGAGAAGGATCGCAAGGAGAGTCAGGAGATCGCCGAGCAGCTCGAGGTCCTGCAGGAGGAGCGCGTGGCCATCCGCGGCAAGGTGAGCCGCATGCTCGAGATGATGGCCGGCCTCGACGAGGTGGGGGTCGAGGGGCGCCGGGAACACTGAGGCAGCGAACGCCGGTTCGGAGGGACGGCCATGGAGCGACAGCCGAACCACCTGGTCCAGGTGGAGATCTACGGGCAGTCCTACAACCTGCGCGGCGAGGGAGAGGTCGGCTACATCCAGGACCTGGCCGCTTACGTCGACCGGAAGATGCGCGAGGTTTCCGAGTCCACGGCGACCGTCGACTCGCTGAAGGTGGCGATCCTGGCGGCCCTGAACATCGCCGACGAATCGCGCCAGGGGCGCGCCAGCGATCCCGACCTGGTGCCCGGCGGAGCCGACCGTGTGGCGCGACTGATCGACATGCTCGAGCGGTGCTTCGGAGAGGCTTGATGGGTGGGCCTTACGAGGGGTCTTGACGCGCGCCATGGGGACTCGTACGATGCAGACAGACCGACAGTCCCCTGCGCGGTTTGTGTTGGACGGGTAATTTTGAGCCAACACTATTTGAACGGGGGCCCGGGTTCGGATCGCGGTGAGCGTCCCCTCCGGGGGAAGCCTGAAGCGACGGCAGGGTTCCCATTCTGGTGCGCCAGGTTCAAATAGATTCCCTCCTCACGGCCTAGCGGGGGTTCACTTCATACGAACGCGGCCCCCGCCGGTGTTTGTCCGGCGCCGGGCCGCGTTCTCGTTCCCGCGCCCCCCACCCACAGTCTCGTTCCGTCGCCCGCGGCGCGAAGTCCGGTCGGCGGAGGCGTGTCCCATGGTCCAGTCGATCCTGATCGTCGTGCTCCTGGCCGCGGTGGCCGGCGGCCTCGGCTTCGGCCTGCGCGTCGCCTCGCGGCGCACGCTCAACCGCGCCCGGGAGCGCGCCCGCGCCATCCTTCAGGACGCCGAGGGCCGGGCCCAGATCCGTCTCAAGGAGGCGGACCTGGAGGCCGAGGAGCACAAATCCGCGGCCGAGACACAGTTCGAGAGCCAGACCCGCAAGAAGCGCCAGGAGCTGCAGCAGCTCGACGAGAGGCTCCGGGAGCAGGACCGCAACCTCGGGCGCAAGGTGCAGCTCCTGGCCCAGAAGCAGCAGGAGCTCGACGAGCGCGAGGGGCGGTTGAAAGGTCGCGAGGCCGCCCTGGCCGAGCGCGAGCGCGAGGCCCAGGCCCTCCTCCTGGAGCGCCGGCAGCGTCTGGAGAGGCTGGCGGGGTTGACGGCGCAGCAGGCCCGCCGCGAGCTGGTGAAAGAGATCGAGACGGAGGCGCGCCAGGAGGGCTCCCAGATCGTGCGCAAGATCGAGGAGGAGGCGCGCCTCGAGGCCGAGGGCCGCGCGCAGCGCCTCGTCGCCGAGGCGATCCAGCGATTGCCGACCGGCCCGATGTCCGACAACGTCGTCACCGTGGTGAAGCTGCCGAGCGAGGACATGAAAGGAAGGATCATCGGGCGCGAAGGACGCAACATCAGGGCGATCGAGATGGCGACCGGGGTCGACCTGATCGTGGACGAGACCCCCCAGGCGATCATCCTGTCGAGCTACGATTCTTTTCGCCGCGCCGTCGCCGAGTCGGCCATCCTGAGATTGATCGAGGACGGGCGGATCCATCCCGCCCGCATCGAGGAGGTGGTCGCCCGCGCGCGCACCGAGACGGAGCAGGGTCTGGAGACGGCCGGCGAGTCGGCGGCCTTCGAGCTGGGGATCACCGGTCTGCCGCCCCGCCTGACGCGCCTCCTGGGGAAGCTCAGGTACCGCACCGTCATGGGATACAACCTTCTCAGCCATTCCCAGGCAGTCGCCCGGCTCGCGCAGCAGATGGCGACCCTTCTCGGCGTCAACGCCGAGATCGCCAAGCGGGCCGGGCTCCTGCATGAGATCGGGCAGGTCGAGGAGGGCGAACCGGCCGGCCACCCGCTGCTGGTGAGCGCCGACCTTGCGGCCAAGTTCGGGGAGGAGCCGCGCGTGGCCCAGGCGATCCGGGCCTTGCACGCCACCGGATCCGATCCCTCGGTCGAGTCGGTCCTCCTCAGGACGGCCGAGCGCCTGGTGATCGCCCGCCCCGGAGAACGCGACGACAACCTCGACATCTTCATCGAACGGCTGCGGCACCTCGAGGGGATCGCCGCCTCCTTCAGCGGCGTCCACAAGGCCTACGCCATGCGCGCCGGCAAGGAGGTGCGGGTGATCGTGGAGTCCGCGACCGCCACCGACAGCGACGTCGTCTGGCTGTCCAAGGACATCACGGCCCGCATCCGCGAGGAGGTGGAGTACCCGGGGAGCATCCGGGTCAGCGTCATCCGCGAGACACGTGCGGTCGATTTCGCCACCTGAGGGGGGCGTGTGCGTATCCTGGTGATCGGCGACGTCAACGGCAGGGCCGGCCGGCAGATCCTGCGCCAGCGACTGCCACGGCTGACCGCCGAGCGCGCCATCGATTTCACGGTGGCGAACGTGGAGAACGCCGCCGATGGTTTCGGGGTCACCCCCGAGCTGACCGAGGGGCTCCTCGCCGACGGTCTCGACTGTCTCACCTCCGGGAACCACATCTGGGACAAGCAGGAGATCATGGAGTACATCCCCGGCCAGCCGCGCCTCCTGCGCCCCCTCAACTACCCCGAGCGGCAGCCGGGGGCGGGGATC
>DASTNM010000228.1:0-4799 GCA_035762745.1 Candidatus Polarisedimenticolia bacterium | reverse complement strand
GGCCGCCCCCACCACCGCCAGGCCGGCGACGACCCCCTTCATGCCGCGGGACATTCCGTCTGCCATCACCCCTCCGTCAGGACGACTGCGAACGGCTGCGATTATCGGCCGAGTGTCCGCGGGCGTCAACCTGGCCACCGCCTGAGCTATCCCCAGTTTCGGGTGGCGTGCCGCAGTCCGTCGCGGCTCCGCGCTCGCTCGCGCGGGCTCTCGGGTGTCCGTCCATCGCGCATGGCGCGGCTCGAGGTCGCCGCGCCGGGCTGCGGCACGCCACCCGAGCCAGAGGAGAGTCCCCCGCTCCCGATGCAGAATGCGGTCATACCTGCACCAGGCACGGACGCAAGAGATGGAGGCAATCGGCCAGCGTCGGTGCGCTTTGGGTTCAAACTGCGGCACGTGCGGCTCAGTGACTGCGGGCGCTACGAGCGGCTGCTGATGGTGCTGGCGCTGGGGTGGATCTGCTGGGAGACCTACGCACGACGCTTGGCGAGCAGCGTGCGACTGTTGCGACCGGCGGTGGTGCCGGCATGAGGGGGCGCCGGGCTGGAGCGCCGCGTCCTGCGGTCGACGGGCCCTGCGAGACCGAGCGACCGGGCCCCGCCGCGCGCCTCCCAGCGCGGTGGGGGGAGCGAGGCGAGCGGAGGGGAGGACCGCGCAGCGGTCCGGACCCGTGCCCGGCGACTGCAGGGCGTGGCGCTCCATACTGGGGATGCCTCAGGGCCACCGCAACCGATCTCCACCACCCGGCTGTCGGTCCGCCACCGCGTCGCGTGGCGGGCGGTCGGCGCGGAATGACGCGAATCCCTCCGGAGTTCGCCTTGCAAAGCGCTCTTCGTTCTGCAACAATCCCACCCCGCATGACGGCCGCGGACAGGCTGATCGTCGCCCTCGACGTGAATTCCCGGGAGAGTGCCCTTTCGCTCGTGGCCGCGTTGCGCCCGCGGGTTTCCCGCTACAAGGTCGGCATGGAGCTGTTCACCGCCGCCGGACCGTCGCTCGTCCGCGACATCCTCGAGGGTGGAGGGCAGGTCTTCCTCGATCTCAAGTTCCACGACATCCCCAACACCGCGGCGCGCGCCTCGGTCGAGGCGGCGCGTCTCGGCGTCGGGATGTTCACCATCCACCTCTCCGGTGGGGCGATGATGGCCCGCCGCGTGGCGGACGAGGTGGAGGCGCACTGTCAGGTCTACCGGCTGCCGCGCCCGAAGATCCTCGGAGTGACGGTCCTCAGCAGCCTGACCGCCGCCGAGCTCGAGGAGGTCGGCGTGCTGCGGCCGCTCGACGATCAGGTCGCGGCACTGGCCTCGCTGGCGAAGACGGCCGGTCTGGATGGCGTGGTGGCCTCGCCGCGCGAGGCGGGGCGCGTGCGCGAGACGTGCGGGCGCGATTTCCTGGTCGTCACGCCGGGTGTGCGCCCGCGGGGCAGCGATCAGGACGACCAGTCGCGCACGCTGACACCGCGCGAGGCGATCGAGGCGGGGGCCGATTACATCGTCGTGGGGCGGCCGATCATCCGGGCCCACGACCCGCTGGAGGCGGTCGAGGCGATTCTGATGGAGATGGACGGCGCATGAGAGCGGTGGACGCACGAGGTTGGGATCTGCGGCTGCGCCGCGCCGGCCGCGCCGCGCTCGCCGCGCTCGCCGCATTGACCGCCCTTCGCGGCCTGCCCGCCGCCCCGGCCCGGGCCGAGGCACCGTCCACTCCCCCCTTCGGGAACGAGGACGTGGTCCGGATGGTGATGGCCCGCGTTCCCATGGCGGAGATCATCGCCCGCATCGAGAGCGGCCCCGTGGCCTTCGACCTGACGCCCGAGGTGGTCGAGGAGTTGCGACTGGCCGGGGTCGGCGAGCCGATCCTGGCCGCGATGCGGCGCCGGCAGTCGATGACGGCGCCGGCCGCGCCCCCGACCACCACGCCGGCGGTCGCGCCGGCCACGGGCACCCTCGAGGTGCTCTTCCCCGCTCCGCCGAAAAAGGACCGCCCGTGGGAGCACTCGGCCCTGGCGCTCCGTTCGCTTCCCGAGGGGGCCGAGCGCCGCAGCACCTCGTCCGCGCACCCGGGACCGGTGGCGATGAGTGACATGGCCCTGGCGATCCTCTGCCTGACGGTCGATCACGTGCCCGACCACTGGGACGCATCGACTCCGCTCAAGGAGGGACCGCGTCACGAGCTGCTTCTGTTCCGCAAAGGCGTTGCCGAACACGACATGCGGGGGCTTCGGATGATCTATCTGAAGCACGACGACGACTACCGCCTGGCGCTTCCCGAGGGAGTCCACGACATCATGGTCGCCCCCGCCGGCCAGCGTGCCTCATCGGGTGACTGGGTGCTGTTCCCCACACCGAGCGTCCGCGTCACGATCCTCCCGGGGCGGACGACGCGCCTCACGATGCGCGCGGAGAGCCGGATCAGTGGCAGTCGCCTCTCCGGTCTGGCGGTCGATGTGGAATGGAAGGTGGCCTCCGTGGAGGGGCCGGAGCCGGGGCCATGAGCGACGCGACTCAGCGCCCCAACCTGAGCCTGATCCTCGCGGGCGGCGGCATCACCGGCGCGATGTATGAGTTCGGCGCCCTGCAGGCCCTCGACCACTTCTTCTCCGGCCCGTTCACCGTCAACGACTTCGGCATCTACGTCGGGACGAGCGCCGGGGCGGTCGTGGCCGCACTGATGGCCAACGGCGTCCCTCCCGGCGAGGTGGGGCGGGCGATCATCCACAACACGGAGAGCCCGCTGAATTTCAAGCAGGAGGACATCGTGTCCCTCGACTGGGCGGAGCTCAAGGCCTCCCTGGTCAAGGTCTGGCGGATGATCCCGGCGCTGTTCCGCTTCTACCGGCGCAACCCGCGCCTCTTCTCCCTGGCGCGCCTGCTGTACGCGCTGGAGGAGAACCTGCCTCCCGGGATCTACAGCCTGGCGAAGTACCAGGCTTACCTCCGGCGCCTCCTGACCCGGCCCGGCAGCGTCAACACGTTCGACGATCTCAAGCGTGAGCTCTACATCCCGGCGACCCATCTCGACACGGGAGAGCGCGTGATGTTCGGCGCTCCCGGCTGGCGCGATGTCCCGATCTCGGACGCGATCGCCGCCTCGTCGGCGCTGCCTCTCTACTTCCAGCCTCTGACCGTCAAGGGGATGGACTTCGTCGATGGCGTGGTGGGAGGCGTGGCGCACGTCGATCTGCCGATCGAGCGCGGCTCGCGCTTCCTGCTGCTGCTCAACCCGATCATCCCGATCCGCAACCAGGAAGGAGTGGTCTGCATCCCGACCTTCTCGGGCCACTGCGCCCGCATCCGCGAGAAAGGGATCACCTTCGTGGTCGACCAGACGCAGCGCATCTCATCGCGCGAGAAGCTGGCGCTCGGGCTGGACCGCTTCCGCGCCCAGCATCCCGAGGTCCGCTTCTTCCTGGTGGAGCCTCCGCCGAGCGACTCGATCCTGTTCATGGAGAACATTCTCAACTACGGCTCGCGGGTCGCGATGCTGAACTACGGATACCGCTCGACGGCGCGCCTGCTGCGGGCGCAATTCGAGACCTTCCGCCAGGCCTTCGCGGCCTACGGCATCGGCGTCTCCCTCGAAGGCCTCCGGGAGGACAACCCCTGGGAGCCGCCCACCCCCCTGGCCGTCCCCCCGCACGCCCCCGGGGTGCCGGAGATCCAGCCGGCCGCCGCCGAGCGGCACGCCGGCACGGCCGCCTGAAGGCGGTTCGTCGCCCGGCCGCCGGCCCCCCTCCTATTCGAAGCGGAGCGGCAGGACCTTCGAGACGCCCGGCTCCTCCATCGTCACGCCGTAGAGGAGATCGGCGGCTTCCATGCTCTTGCGGTTGTGGGTGATGAGGATGAATTGCGTCTCGTCCCTGAGCTGCTGCAAGAGGCGGGTGAAACGCTCGACGTTCGCTTCGTCGAGAGGCGCGTCCACCTCGTCGAGGACGCAGAACGGCGACGGGCGGTAGCGGAACAGGGCGAAGAGGAGGGCCACCGCGGTGAGGGCCTTCTCGCCACCCGACAGCAGGGCTATGGACTGCAGCCGCTTGCCCGGCGGCTGGGCGGCGATCTCGATCCCGGCCTCCAGCACGTCGTCCTCCCCTTCCTGCAGCCGCAGCTCGGCGTGCCCGCCGCCGAAGAGTGTCGTGAAGCTCTGCTGGAAGGTCGCCTGGATCGCCTCGAACGCGGCGGCAAATCGATCGCGGGACTGTCGGTTGATCTTGCGGATGGTGTCGCGCAGCGATTCGATGGCGTCCTGGAGATCCTTCTTCTGGCTCAGGAGGAAGTTGAAGCGCTCCTCCAGCTCGGTGTGCTGCTCAATCGCCATCAGGTTCACCGGGCCGATCGTCTCAAGCGCCGCCTTGATTCCCTCGACCTCCCGCTCGTCGTCCTGCAGCGCGCCTCCTGCCTCATAGGCGGGTGGCGCCGCGCGCAGTTCGTCGAGACCCAGGGCCAGCTCCTCGCGGCAGGTCGTCGCGAGGTGATCGAGGTCCGATTCGAGGCGCGCGAGGTGCAGCTCGCGCCCCTGCAGATCGTCGCGCAGGGCGCTATGCGAGGCGCGCCGCTCCTTCGCCGCCTGCTCACGGGCGTGCAGCAGGGAGCGCTCGTACGCCAACCCGGCGTGGGCCGCCTCTTCGCGCGCCGCCTCCTCCGCGCGGGCGGTGAGGGTTCGCTCCGCCTCCTGTCGCTGCGCCGCCGCCTGCTCCGTGAGCCCCGCGCGGCGGTTCGTCCATTCGTCGGCGTCCGTGCTCCGGCGGCCCGCCCGGTCGCGGAACTCGCGCGCCGCGGCGTCGCTGGCCTCCGCCTCGCGCT
>DASTNM010000227.1:0-3311 GCA_035762745.1 Candidatus Polarisedimenticolia bacterium | reverse complement strand
CCCTCGAGACGTTTCTTCAGCTCTTCGATCTGGCTGTGGATCGTGTCGAGACGCTTCTCCTCGTCGGGTCGGGCCGCCTCGCCCGTCCCGCCGGTTGCCGCTCCGGAGGGTCGCCCGGCCAACTCCGAGGTCGCCAGTGCGGCCAGGATGAGGAATGCCACGCGCGGCGCCGCCGGCTCCCCGCGCCCGGCGGTCCTAGGGGGCCAGCGATCGGCCATCGATGCCTTCCACCGGGGCGACCCCCAGAAGAGCCAGGATCGTCGGGTGCAGGTCGGCGATACCCGGTTCCGGACCGGAGAGTCGAATGTTGGAGAAGAGCACTCCCGGCACGAGGGCTGGATCGTTGGAGCAGTGGTCACCGCTCCAGGCCTTGAGGTTGTCCTCGAAGACCTGCGGCGGCACTTCGCCCAGGGCCGTCTGCCAGCCGATCCGGTAGTGATCGTTGTTCGCGGCGCGCAGATCGGGCACGAGCCGTGGGTCGAAGCCGGAGTAGATCTCCTCCCGCCGGTAGACACGTCGCACCGGCCGTTCGCCGGTCTCCGGGTCGACGGTGGCCGCGAGACGCGTCACGATGGCATCCTTGACCTCCTCGTACTCGCGGCCCGGGGCCACGCTTCCCTGCGGCTCGCGTCCCAGCAGGTTGATGTAGATGTTCCCGAGCCCCATGGCGTAGGCCTTGGTGCGGGACCAGTCGACGTACTGGAAGAACTCGCCCAATTCACCGCGGTCGAAGAGATCCTCGAGCGTCTTCCCTCCCGAGCCGCCGGGTCGCAACGTCATGAAGCCGTTCTTGACCAGCCAGGTGTTGTAGTTCACGCCGCGCCGGAAGGAGGCGAAACCATGATCGGAGCATACGATGAGCGCCGTGCGCGGGCCGATCCGCCTCAGCGCCTCGCCGACGATACGGTCCATCCTCTCGTACGACTTCGGGATCTCGTCGGCGTACTGGGCCGCCAGGCTGGCATCGTAGAGCGGGTGCCCGGGATCGTGCAGGCGCCAGAGCATGTGCGCCACACGATCGGGGAAATCGAACACCTGGAGGTAGAGGCGCTCGTGACCCGTATCGAGAGAGTGCTGCATCATCCGCAGCTGGAAGTCGGCCGTGGCCTCCATGTCCTCGAGAAAATGCCGCTCGTCGGTGACTCCGGAGGGCAGGGACCAGGTATCGATCGGCCAGCCGAGGGTCTTGAAGAGCCCCAGATCGTGCCACAGCTCACGGGCGAACGAACGTGGAGAAGAGAACTGAACGGGCTGGCAGGTCGGGTGGAAATTGAGGGGAGACATGTAGAGCCTGATCTCGGGAGAGAGCGTCATCAGCTTGAAGCGCACGATGCCTTTGAGCCCCGCGACGGCGTCGACCACGGGGTTCACCGGAATCGGGACGACGAACCAGTCGCTCCAGTCTCCGGGGCGAAGGGTCTGGCGACTGCCCGCCAGGTCGATGGTGAGGCTCGCGTCGGAGGCCTCGAGACGAAACGGCACGTCCAGGCGCCGCGGCACGCCGCGCGCCGCGAGGTCCTTCTCGGCGGCGGCGCGCAGGCGTCCCTTGGCCTCCCTGTCGACCACACCACGCGTCGCCTCCTCGAGGGCGTAGTCGTAGAACGGCTTGTTGAGCGGTCCCACGATATGGGTCTCGAGCGCCCCCCGCCGCCCCTGGAGCTTCACGATCTCGACGCTGAACTGGTTGTCCGATAGGGTCAGCGCCGGGTCGGAGGTGTAGAACGAGGGCGATCCGATCCGGCCACGCATGTCGGGCACGCCGAGACCGGAGAGCATCCGGCCATGCTCCAGATCTTCCGCCGGGAAGGTGGCCGGCACGTTGAGAACCTTGACCGTGGTCCCGGCCCGCGAGGCGGCGGCCCAGAACGGCAGCCCCTTACGTGGGTTGGAGGCGCTCGGGATCTGGCGTGGCAGGTAGCGGGCCGCGATGAGCGCGCCCGTGCCGCCGACGACAAGCGCAGCGATGCCCGACATCAGGAATGTCACACGACCACGGCGCCCCGCCGCGAAGGCCAGGCCCAGAGTGACGATCCCCCCTGCGATCGCGCCCAGGAATCCGAGGATCGGGGGGTTACGCTCGCCGAACAGCAGCGCCTGCTTCCCCTCTTTGATCATGGCGAACTCCGGGAGATAGGTCCCCTCCGTGCGGCGCAGGAAGTCGAAGATCTCGGTTCGCCCGGGGTTCAGTCCGGTCGAAAAGGAGGCCCACGAGACCGGTGTCTGCGGTGGATTGGTGCTTCGAAGCGGAGCGTAGAAGCCCGTCTCCCGCAAATGCGCCAGGTTCGGCAGCCGTCCGCTCCGCATGCACTGCTCGACGAGGTTCGCGTCCACGCCGTCGAAGCCCAGAACCACGACCTTGTCGTAGGCCTCCCCCCGGCATAGAGCCGGGGACATCAGGAAGGTCAGGACGCAAGAAGCCGCGGCGAGGCGGCCGGGCGGCATCGGTCGTGATGCGTGCAAGAGTCAGGATCCTCCAGCGGCTCAATAAGTTATCGGCGCAACGCGCGCTCGGGGATTATAGGGCAAAATGTCCCGCCCTTCAACACGTTGATCCCCTGGCGCCATTTCCGCTAATATCGGCGGAGGATGGATAAGTTGAGCCTGATCAACGGATTCCGCCAGACAGGATGAGAGTGCTTCAGGAGATCGCGGCCAAGCCCGAAAGGCTGATCATCGGGATCATGTCAGGCACCTCGGCGGACGGTGTCGATGCGGCGCTGGTACGCGTGCGCGGCAGCGGCGAAAAAATCTCCTGGCGACTCCTTCGTCATGAGACGCTCGAATACTCCTTCAAGGTGCGCGACCTGATTCTGCGCTGCGCCGAGCCGGGCAGCGGGGATGCGGCGGCCATCTGCCGGCTGAACGTGCTCCTCGGGGAGCTTTTCGCGAAGGCCGCCATGCACGTCGCCCGGCAGGCGGGCCTCGACCTGACAGTGATCGATCTGATCGGCTCCCATGGCCAGACGGTGCAGCACCTCCCCGCCCCGGTGATGATGACCGGCATCGCGGTGCGTTCCAGCCTTCAGATCGGAGATCCGGCCGTCATCGCCGAGCGCACGGGTGTGACGACCGTCGCCAACTTCCGGGCCAGGGACCTGGCGGCCGGGGGGCAGGGGGCACCCTTGGTGTCGTACGTCGATTACCTCCTCTTTCGTCACCGTGCGCGCGGACGGCTGGTGATGAACATCGGTGGCATCGCCAGCCTGACGGCCATCCCAGCGAGCGCAGGGCCGGATCGCGCTCTCGGGTTCGACACCGGTCCCGGCAACATGGTCATCGACTCGCTGGTCGGTCGGATGACCGGCGGTCGC
>DASTNM010000226.1:0-5818 GCA_035762745.1 Candidatus Polarisedimenticolia bacterium | reverse complement strand
CGGATCGCGAGCCTGCTCGGCGCGCCCCGCCGAGAACCCCAGGGCCATGGCGGCGAGGAGGGCCCCGGCGCGGCGTGCCGGCGCCACGAGTGAAGGCGGCCATCGAGAGCTGCGATCGGCGGGTGGAGGCGGGAACGGGAGGAGCAGCGCAAGCCCGGCCAGGACGGCAGGCAGGAGCGGCCGGAGCGTTCCTCCGCCGCTCGCGAGGAACAGGCCCGAGGCAAAGCCGGCCGCCCCGAGCAGGGATCTCAGACCGGTGATCGACGGTGGGGGAAGCTCTCGATCCTCGGCCACGCGCGCCTCCGCGCGGCCGGCTCTCCAAGCGGGTCCCGAATGCTAGCCCCACTGGCCCCGGGGGTCAAGCGGGACGAACGGGATGACCGAGGCTCAGTCGAACAGGGTCAGGCGGGGAATGCGGCAGCGGCGGCGCAAGGCGTTCGCCACGACCGTGCGCCGGGTCGCGGCATGGGCCTCGACTCCCATGCGGCTTCCCGCAGCGAGAAGATCCCTCTCGGCCACGCCCTCGAGATCCCGTATCTCGTCGGCCGGGAGCGCGGTGCGCGCCGCATCGAGGAGCGTCGCGTCGAGCCGCCGCAGCTCCTCCTCGAGGGCGTGCGGATCTCCCGGCCGTGACTTCGTCTCGCGTCGCAGCACCTTGAGCGCGGCGGCTGCCTGCGCCAGGGCGCCCACGAGAGGGTCCAACCGCGCCTCGGAGGCATTCGCCATCCCGTCGCGCACGCGCCTCAGAAGCCGTCCGAGGTGTCGTGCCACGGGGGACAGGCCGGCCGGTGCGCCCGCTCCCCCCTCGTCCGGACGGCCGGCCTCGGCGGCGCGCAGGCTGCGGTACAGATCGTTGAGGGCGAGGACCTCCTGGCGGCAATAGGACAATGAATTGATCCGGCGGCCGGCCGGCCGGCGGCGCTCGAACGCCTCGAACACGTTCGCCATTGCCTGCAGGACGATGCGCAGAGGGATCCCGTCCCGCTGCCAGTCGCCGACGAGGGCCCAATCGCGCGGCGAGAGGAGGAGCGGGGCGCCGCGGCGGCGCGCGAACTCTTCCTCGATGGCGCGGAAGTAATCGTCCGTTTCGCGCCTGTCGGTCATCGGTTCCGTTCGTGGATGATCCGCAGCCCTTCGAGGGTGAGGTTCGGGTCGAGGTCGTCGAGCAGGCCGCGCAGCTCGTCCTGGAGGGGCGCCGTCAGCCCGCCGGTCCCGAGGGTGCGCACCGGCTCGACCATCTCCTCGCGCATGCGCGCCAGGATACCGCTGACCAGGGCGATGTAGCCGTGGAAGAGCCCCGACTGCAGGCTGTTGGTGGTGTTCCGGCCGATCACGCGCGGGGGGCGGCGGATGTCGACGCGCGGCAGCCGGGCGGCGCGCTGGAACAGCGCCTCGGCCGAGATCGCCAGGCCGGGGGCGATCGCCCCGCCGAGATACTCCCCTTGCGCGGAGATGGCGTCGAAGGTGGTGGCGGTGCCGAAATCGACCACGATGACGGCGCTCCTGGTGCGCTCGAAGGCGGCCACCCCGTTGACGATCCGATCGGCCCCCACCTCCTGGGGGTTGTCGTAGAGGATCGGCATTCCGGTTCTGACTCCCGGCTCGACGAACAACGGCTTCAAACGGAAGTAGGTGCGCGCCATCGCCTCGAGAACGCCATTGAGCGGGGGAACGACCGAGGCGATGATCATGGCGTCGATCGAGGCCACGTCGAGGGAGGCGAAGGACAGAAGATTGCGGGCCAGGATGCCGTACTCGTCGACCGTCCTGTCGCGCACCGTCGCCAGCCTCCAGTGCGCCACGAGTCGCGCGGAGTCGAAGACCCCGAGGACCGTGTTGGTGTTCCCCACGTCCATCACCAGGAGCATCGGCCCGCCTCCGTCACGGCCACAGGCACTGGACGATCTCACCGAACGGCACGCGCACCTGGTCCCCGCCGGGATCGGCCAGCAGCAGGGCGCCCTCCTCGTCGACGCCCCGCAGCGTCCCTTCGGAGCGTCCGGCGGGTCCCTCGACGACCAGCGACCCTCCGGTCGGGATCGCCGAGAGGGATTCCCACTCGCGCAGGAGGTCGGAGGCCTCTCCGCGCAGAAGACGGGCGTACCGCCGCTCGAACCCCTCGAGAATCAGGGCCAGGATCGGCGCCCGATCGACCACGACGCCGCTCTCGATGCGGGCCGAGGTCGCCCGGGAGCGCAGCTCCGGGGGGAAATCCTCGGACGCCTGGTTGACGTTCACCCCGAGTCCCATCACCAGCTCGCGGACCTCCGGGCTGGACCCGCGCACCTCCCCGAGGATGCCCGCGATCTTGCGCGCGCCGATGACCACGTCGTTCGGCCACTTGATCCGCGCCGCCAGGGAGCAGGCTTCGCGCAGGGCGCCGGCCACGGAGACGGCGGCGATGAATGTGAACAACGGGGCGCGCGGCGCCGGTGCCCCGGGGCGGAGAACCAACGAAGCGTAGATCCCGAGACGTGACCTCGACGTCCAGGCGCGGGCGCGGCGCCCGCGCCCTCCGGTTTGCTCCTCGGCCAGGACGAGCGACCCCTCCGGCTCGCCCCCGGCGCAAAGCTCCAGGGCGCGATCGTTGGTCGATCCGATGATGGGGTAATAGAAGACGCGGTGTCCGAAGACCGCCGAGTGCAGGCAGCGCTGCAGGGCCGCCGGCGTCAGCTCGAGAGCCTCGGCGGACGGGGGTCCGAAGAGGACCCCGGCCTCCGAGGGATCGCGGGGCGGTCCGACGGTGCGGGTCACGCCGCCCCCAGCTCGAGTGCCAGATCGGCGGCGCGCACGGAGTGGGTCAGAGCGCCCAGCGAGATCCGGTCGACCCCGAGGGCCGCGAGCCGCGGAATGTCCCCCTCGTCCACACCCCCCGAGACCTCCAGCAGGGCCCGGCCACGCCCCAGGGCGACGGCCTGCTCGAGCGTGGAGGGATCCATGTTGTCGAGCAGCACGGCCTCGGCCCTCGCGGCGAGCGCCTCGCGCAGCTCGTCGATCGTGCCGACCTCCACCTCGACGGGAAGCGTCTCCCCCGCCGCGCCGGTCGCGGCGCTCCGGGCGCGTCTCACCGCCTCCGCGATGCCGCCCGCGAGGCGCCAGTGGTTGTCCTTGATGAGGATGGCATCGAAGAGACCGGCGCGGTGGTTCGTCCCGCCGCCGATCCGTACGGCGTACTTGTCGAGGGCGCGCAGACCGGGAACAGTCTTGCGGGTGTCGCAGATCGTCGCGGTACTCCCGGACGCGAGGGACACCAGGCGCCGGGTCGTCGTGGCGATGCCGCACATGCGTTGCAGGAAGTTCAGGGCGGTTCTCTCCCCGGCCAGGATGGCGCGCGCCGGCCCCGTCACGCGGGCGACGCTCTCCCCTGCCTGCGCCAGGTCCCCCTCGGGGACGAGCTCCTCGAAGACCACGGCGGGGTCGACCTGCCGGAAAACCTCGCGGGCCACCCCCAGGCCGGCCACCACGCACCGCTGGCGCGCCACGATGGACCCTCGGGCCCGGGCCCCCGGCTCGATGACGGCGCGGGAGGTGATGTCCCCGGTTCCCAGATCCTCTTCCAGGGCGGCGCGGACGGCGCAGCTCACGATGTCGTGGTCCAGCATGGGTGCGCGAATTGTCCCACAGGGGGTCGGGGGGGGTCAACGGGTCAGCCGAGGGACTCCAGGGTGCGGGCGAGGCGGCGCAACCTGGCCTCCGCCTCGTCGTGCGCCGCGCGCACCTTGTCGACCACCTCCGGCCGGGCCTTGGCGAGGAAGTCGGCGTTCTGCAGCTTGCGGGCATGTCCCTCACCTTCCCTGGAGAGCTTGTCGATGTCGCGCTGGAGGCGCCGCCGCTCCGCATCGAGGTCGAGCACTCCCGCCAGCGGCACCGCCATGTCGCACCCCGCGGCCACGGCGCGCGCGGCCGGCCCCGCGAGGCCGAGGCTCTCGACCTCCTCGAGACGCTCCAGGCGCGCCAGGGCGGCGATCAGGTCACGATGCGAGGCCAAGAGCGCGCGGGTCTCGCGATCGCCGGCGTGCACCAGGAGCGGCAGCCTCCGGCCCGGGTCGATGGACAGCTCGGCGCGGATGTTGCGCACGCGCCCGACGATCTCCATGATCAAGGCGATCTCGCGCTCCGCCCGCTCATCCAGGAGATCGGCCTCGAGGGTCGGATACGGCGCCTGGGCGATCGTCTCGCCCCTGTGCGGCAGACGCTGCCAGAGCTCCTCGGTCAGAAAAGGCATGACCGGGTGCAGGAGCCGCAGCACACGATCGAGGACGTGCAGGAGCACCGCGCGCGCGCGGTCCACATCGGCGGGGGAGGCTCCCGGCGCCAGCGACGGCTTGCACATCTCGAGGTACCAGTCGCAGTACTCGTGCCACAGGAACTGGTACAGGGCGTTCGCCGTCTCGTCGAAGCGGAACGCCTCGAGCGCCGCCTCGACCGACCCCGCCAGGCGGGAGACACGGCTCAGGATCCAGCGGTCCGGCACCGCCAGCTCGGCGGGCGCCGGAAGCGCCGGGGGGGTGGAGGCCCGGCCCGTCTCCCCGAGGTTCATCAGGACGAAGCGGGTGGCGTTCCAGATCTTGTTCGCGAAGGCCCGGTAGCCGGCCATGCGATCCTCGTCGAGCGGCAGATCGGCCCCCGGCGTCGCCATCGCCGCCATCGTGAAACGCAGGGCGTCGGTGCCGTGGCGCTCGATCAGCGCCAGCGGGTCGACCACGTTGCCGCGCGTCTTGGACATCTTCTGGCCTTCCGCGTCGCGCACCATCCCGGTGATGTAGACCTGGCGGAACGGAACCTCACCCATGAACTTGAGCCCCATCATGATCATGCGCGCCACCCAGAAGAACAGGATGTCGAAGCCGGTGACCAGCGCCGAGGTCGGGTAGTAGCGCAGAAGGTCCGGGGTGCGCTCCGGCCAGCCGAGGGTCGAGAAGGGCCACAGCGCGGAGGAGAACCAGGTGTCGAGGACGTCCGGGTCCTGCGTCAGCTCCCGCCTCCCGCAGCCGCCGCATGTGGTGGGCGTCTCCCGGCTGACCGTGATGTGTGCGCAGGAGGCGCAGTGCCAGGCGGGGATCTGATGGCCCCACCAGAGCTGGCGCGAGATGCACCAATCGTGAATCTTTCCCATCCACTCGTTGTAGCTGTTGATCCAGTGGGGCGGTGTGAAGCGCACGCGCCCCTCGGCCACCGCGCGCGTCGCCGCCTCGGCCAGCGGCCCGATGCGCACGAACCACTGGGTCGACAGGTACGGTTCGACGACCGTGTGGCACCTCTGGCAGCGTCCGACGTTGTGCAGGTGGTCGGTGATCGAGACGAGGTGACCGCTCTCCTTCAGGTCCGCCACGACCCGCCGGCGCGCCTCGAACCGATCGAGGCCGCGGTACGCCTCCGGGACGTTGTCGTTCATCCGCCCGCCCTCGTCCATGACCACCAGAGGAGGCAGGCCGGTTCGTTGCGCCGCCGCAAAGTCGTTGGGGTCGTGCGCCGGCGTCACCTTCACCGCCCCGGTTCCGAAGTCCCGCTCCACGAAGGGATCGGCGACGATCGGAATGGTCCGGCCGACGAGCGGCAGAATCACCCGGCGCCCCACCTTCTCCCGGTAACGCTCGTCGTCGGGATGAACGGCCACCCCGGTGTCGCCGAGCATCGTCTCCGGGCGCGTGGTCGCCACCTGGATGGCACCGTCCCCGTCGGCGTACGGGTAGCTGAGGGTATAGAGGTGCCCCTGGGTCTCCTGCGGTATCACCTCGAGGTCGGAGATCGCGGTGCGGCATCCCGGGCACCAGTTGACGATGAACCGATCGCGATAGATCAGCCCCTCTTCGTGCAG
>DASTNM010000225.1:0-10086 GCA_035762745.1 Candidatus Polarisedimenticolia bacterium | reverse complement strand
CCTCCGGGCATAAAACGGGCCCCGATCCGGTTATCCGGACCGTCAGGCCCGCGGAGCGACGTCGCGGGCCATTGAAGGGGAGGTATTCTTGCTGCAAGTCGTGCGGGGGGTCGCGCAGCGTCTCGTGCGCAGGTGGCTGAGGGCATGAAGAAGATCGAGGTCGCGTCAACCGACGCCGTGTCATCCGATGCAACCGGCGCGCCGCTCACGGCGGAGGATCTCCGTCTTCACGAAGATGCCCGGCGGACGAAGAACTGGAAGCGCTGGGGGCCTTACCTCTCCGAGCGGCAGTGGGGCACGGTGCGCGAGGATTACTCGCCGGACGGGACCTGCTGGGACTACTTCCCCCACGATCAGTCGCGCAGCCGCGTCTACCGCTGGGGGGAGGACGGGCTTCTCGGGATCACCGACCGCGAGTGCCGGCTCTGCTTCGCGCTGGCGCTCTGGAACGGCCGCGATCCGATCCTGAAGGAGCGCCTCTTCGGCCTGACCGGCCCGGAGGGGAACCACGGCGAGGACGTCAAGGAGTGCTACTTCTATCTCGACTCGACGCCGACTCACTCCTACATGAAGGCGCTCTACAAGTATCCCCAGGCGGAGTTCCCTTACGCCCGGCTGGTCGAGGAGAACCGCCGGCGCGGCAAACGGGACCCCGAGCTCGAGCTGATCGACACGGGGGTCTTCGAGGGGGACCGCTACTTCGACGTCACGGCCGAGTACGCCAAGGCCTCGCCGGACGACATCCTGATCAGGATCACCGCCGCCAACCGCGGGCCTGAGCCGGCCACGCTGCACCTGCTGCCGACTCTCTGGTTCCGGAACAGCTGGTCCTGGGGGCGCGAGGGGGAGGGGTACTGGCCGAAGCCGACCATCAGCCTCGCCGCGGCCGGGGCGATCGTGGCCGAGCACGCCACGCTCGGACGGTACCGGCTGGCGGCGGAGGCGCCGCAGGGGAAGGGGGCCCCGGAATCGCTCTTCACCGAGAACGAGAGCAACCTGGCGCGCTGCTTCGGGTCGACCAACCCGGCCCCCTACGTGAAGGACGCCTTCCACGAGGCTGTCGTCCGCGGGCGGGCCGAGGCGGTGAACCCCAGGGGGGTCGGGACCAAGGCGGCGATCCACTACCGGTTCGAGATCCCGGCGCGCGGCGAGGTGACCCTTCGCCTGCGTCTCTCCGCGCAGGAGGCCGGTGGGGCCGGGGCCGGTGAGGGGGCTCCGGCGAAGACGCCCCCCCTCGGCAAGGAGTTCGACGCCATCTTCGAGGCGCGGCGGAGCGACGCCGACGAGTTCTACGACAGGCTGATTCCGAGGGGATGCTCGGAGGAGGAGCGCCGGGTCCAGCGCCAGGCGGCGGCCGGCCTCCTCTGGTCGAAGCAGTTCTATCACTACGTCATGAAGGACTGGCTGGAGGGGGACCCCTCCCAGCCGCCGGCCCCCGCGAGCCGTCGGCAGGGGCGCAACTCCGACTGGGGGCACGTCTTCAACCGGGACATCCTGTCGATGCCCGACAAGTGGGAGTACCCCTGGTTCGCCGCCTGGGACATGGCCTTCCACATGATCCCGTTCGCGCGGCTCGATCCCCACTTCACGAAGGAGCAGCTCGTCCTGATGCTGCGCGAGTGGTACATGCACCCCAACGGGCAGATCCCCGCCTACGAGTTCGCCTTCGGCGACGTCAACCCGCCGGTGCACGCCTGGGCCTGCTGGCGCGCCTACAAGATGACCGGCGCGCGGGGCCAGCGCGACCGGCTGTTCCTCTCCCGCGTCTTCCAGAAACTGCTCATCAACTTCACCTGGTGGGTGAACCGCAAGGACGTCGAGGGGAAACACATCTTCTCGGGCGGCTTCCTGGGGCTCGACAACATCGGCGTGTTCGACCGCTCGCAGCCCCTGCCGACGGGAGGCCATCTCGAGCAGGCCGACGGCACCGCCTGGATGGCGTTCTACTCCGCCACCATGCTGTCGATGGCCCTGGAGCTGGCCAGGGACAACCCCGCCACGGAGGACGTCGCCTCCAAATTCTTCGAGCACTTCATCGCCATCGTCGACGCGATGAACACGCTGGGCGGCACCGGGCTCTGGGACGAGCAGGACGGCTTCTACTACGACCAGCTGCACCTGGACGGACGGCACATCCCGCTGCGCGTGCGCTCGCTGGTCGGGGCGATCCCGCTCTTCGCGGTGGAGATCCTGGAGCAGGACGTCATCGACCGGCTGCCCGGCTTCCGCAAGCGGCTGGACTGGTTCCTGGAGAACCGCAAGGACCTCGCAGGCAACATCTCCTACATGATGGGCGACGGGGGTTCCGCCCACGATCACCGGCTCCTCGCCATCCCCTCACGCGAGCGGCTGGTGCGCGTGCTGCGCTACCTTCTGGACGAGAACGAGTTCCTCTCCCCCTACGGGCTGCGCTCGGTGTCGCGCGTCCACAAGGAGCGTCCCTACGTGTTTCACGCCGACGGACGGGAGTACTCGGTGGGCTACGTCCCGGGCGAGTCGGACACCGGCCTCTTCGGCGGGAACTCCAACTGGCGCGGTCCCATCTGGTTCCCGCTCAACTACCTGATGGTCGAAGCCCTGGAACGTTATCATCATTATTACGGCGACAGCCTCCGGGTCGAATGCCCGACCGGCTCCGGCCGGATGATGAATCTCGAAGAGGTCGCCCGGGAGCTGGGCCGCCGCCTGGCCGGCATCTTCCTGCCGGACAAGGAGGGACGCCGTCCCTGCCACGGCGACGACCCGCGCTACGCACGCGACCCGCATTGGAAGGACCTCGTCCTCTTCAGCGAGTATTTCCACGGCGAGACCGGCCGCGGCGTGGGGGCGACCCATCAGACCGGCTGGACGGCCCTCGCGGCGCGCTTCCTCTACGACCTCGGGCGCCAGCGGAAACAGGGTGGTACCGGGAGCCTGACGGCCCCGGGCGCGAGGTAAGCACCTTCCCTGCTTTGCCTCCCGGGGAAAGTCGGACTAACATGCCCGGGCGAGGTCAGCGTGATGTCCACCGGTTCCAACCCGGGTCTTTCCGTCTCACCTGCCGGTCCGCCCGCCCGGGCGGGGAGTGCGTGGGCGCTGGCGATCCTGGCCACGCTGCTTCTGGCCGGGACGGCCATCGGCCTCTACCTGACCCGCTTTCACGAGAATGCGCTCTACGGTGACGCCTCGGTCACCCTGGAGAACTGCCCGCGCACCGAGACCACGAACTGCGAGGTCGTCAACACGAGCGAGAGCTCCGAGCTCCTGGGCGTCCCGATCTCGGCGCTCGGCATCCCGACCTACCTGCTCCTGCTCTGGCTGACTCTGCAGGCCCGGCGCCGCCCGCGCCTCCTCGGGATGATCTTCGCCATCGGCCTCCTGACGGCCGCTTACTCGGTCTATCTCTATTACGTCTCCACGGTCAGGATCGGCTTCCTTTGCATCTGGTGCTTCCGGCTCTACTGCATCAACGCCGGCATCCCCGTCCTCGCCCTCCTCGCCGCCCGCCGGAGCCCGCTCGGTCTCGGGCGGGAGCTCTTCGAGGATCTGAGGCGCTTCGTACCGCCGGTGCGCGCGGCGGCGGCGCTCTTCGCCGCGCTGTTGCTGATGACGGTGGCCGGAGACCGACTCTATCGCCAAAGCCTGACGCGCCTCGTCCCGGCGGCCCGGACGCAACAGGAGATGCCGATGGAGGGGGTGCCCGCCGAGCCGGCGGCACCGTCGCCCGCCGCGACTCCCGCCCGCGTCGCCACCGAGCCGACGCCCACCGCGGTGCCGGCGGCGCAACCGACCTCGCCGCAGACGAGGACACCGCCCCCCTCCGGGAGGCAGGCCGCCGTCGCGACTCCCGTTCCCCCGACCAGGCCGGCGGCGGTGCCCGCCGGCGCGCGCCTCGACGTGTCGGCCCCGCTGAAGCGCTTCAGCGCGCGGAAGGGTAGCCTCGATTTGAGCCCCTTCGACCTGCAGGCCCGGATTGGCCGTGGGCGGCCGCTGGCGCTCATCTATTGGGCGGCCGGGTATCCGTTCGCCGATTCGACGCTCGTGACTCTCGCCCGTTTCCTGAGAGAGCAGGCGCCCCAGTACGAGGTCTTCGCGATCGCCGGCCGGCGTGAGGACCAGAAGGCGGAGACTCTCTGGGAGGGGTTCTGCATGCTCGGTCTGCCGGCCGACCTGCCGCTCCTGATGGACGAAGGCTTCGCCCTCTACGGACAGCTCGGGATGACCGAGGTCCCGAACCTCGCCCTCGTGGATGGGGCGGGGAACCTCGTGACCGCGAAAATCAAGAGTCTGAGCGAGATGGTCGCCGGCCCGCCCACGGTCCTGACCGGGGAGCAGCTGATCCGTCGCGTGGCGCAGGGCCAGCCGACGCCGCCCATTCAGAATGTTCCGCCGTACTACCCCGCGACCGCGCTCTATGGCGCCTGCGCTCCCGAGTTCACGCTCCCCGATCTCGCGACCGGCCAGGACGTGACCTTCACCGGGCGCGCTCCGAACGGCAAGCCGACGCTGCTCCTATTCTGGTCCTCGACCTGCAAGCATTGTCAGAAGGAGATCCCCCAGCTCCTCCTCCACGTCCGGGCGCACCCGGGCGAATTCAACGTCGTCTCGGTCGCGCTTATCAAGCCGGATCGGCCCGACGGCTACTCGCACCGACGGGTGACTCAGGCGTACGTCCGGACCAACGGCATCCCCTGGCCGGTGCTCGACGATTCGAGCGGTTACGCCGAGGATCTTTACGGCATCGTCTCGACCCCGACGACGCTTCTCATCACGCCTTCCGGCCGGGTGGCGGGGGCCTGGTTCCACCCGCACGAGAACCTCGACGAGGCGATCGCGCGCGACCTGCCGCGGCTGTACGCGGCGGCGGGGGAGTGCCGTCCGGCCGGGCGTCCCGAGACGAGTCCCCGGGTCGCGTTCTCGGTCCTCGGACCCGACTCGGCCCGGGTTCCCCTCGAGACGCTCACCGACCGGCCGTCGCTGGTCCACCTCTGGGCCACCTGGTGCGCGCCGTGCCAGGCCGAGCTGCCAAGCCTCCTGAAGCTCCGCCAGCCGCTCGAGGCGATGGGCGGCCGTCTGGTCCTGGTCTCCGTGGAGGACGCGCAGGCCGCCGACCGCATCCGCAGCTATGGCGCGCGTCTCGACCCGCACTTCCAGAGCTTCCGCGATCCCGAGGGAGGGCTCGCCGAGCTTCTCAACCTCGCCTACTCCGTCCCGCGGACCTATCTCATCGGGCGGGGGGGCAGACTTCTGAAGACCTTCTACGGCGCCCAGAAATGGGACGACCCCTCCTTCGAGGAAAGCGTCCGGACCCTTCTGCAGCTCCGGAGGCGATCGGGATGACCGGGACGAGACGCGTGCAGACGGTCATCGAGCCACAGTCGGTGCTCGAGGGGGCGGGGGTGAGGCTCCGGCGGAGCATCGGGACGAGAGCGGTCAACTACCTCGACCCGTTCCTGCTCCTCGACGACTTCGGGTCGCGCGACCGGCGAGACTACGAGGCGGGGTTCCCTCTGCACCCTCACCGGGGCATCGAGACGGTCACCTACATGCTGTCGGGCGCGGTGCACCACAAGGACACCCTGGGGAACGCCGGCAGCATCGGCGCCGGGGACATCCAGTGGATGACCTCCGGGCGCGGCATCCTGCACGAGGAGATGCCGCAGGTCCGGCCGGAGGGGATCGCGGGGTTCCAGCTCTGGGTCAATCTTCCGGCGCAGGCCAAGATGACCGAACCGCGTTACCAGGACGTGCGGGCGGAGCGCATCCCCGAGATCAAAGGCAGGGACGGGGCGCGCATCAGGGTGATCGCCGGCACGGTCGACGAGGTCCGTGGCGCCGTCACCGACATCGCGGCCGACCCGGTCTACCTCGACGTCCTCGTCCCGCCTCGGAGCGCCTACCGCGGGCGGATCGAGAGCGGCCACACGGCGTTCGCCTATCTCTTCGAGGGAAGCGCGAAGTTCCCCGGCCCCGGCCGCGACGAGATCACGATCCCGCACCCGCGGCTCGTGGTCCTGGGAGACGGCGATGAGGTCCGCGTCACGACCGGCGACGCCGCGGCGCGCTTCCTGCTGGTCTCCGGCAAGCCGCTCCATGAGCCGATCGCGCGTTACGGTCCCTTCGTCATGAACACCTCGGCGGAGATCGAGCAGGCCCTCGAGGACCTCAGGCGCGGCACGTTCGTCCGCTAGATCGAACCGGCCGCGCCGGCAGCGGCTCGTCGAGACCGGCGGCGATTCGGGGGCGGGGGTTGCCCGGAAGGCCGGTTCGCGGTACATAGTCCTCCTGTGAAATTCCTGACGCTTCTGCCGTGGGTGGTCGTCCTGGCGGCCGCGCCGACGGCCTGCTCACCCTCCTCCCGGCAGGCCCCGTCCCCCGCGCCCGGCGCGCGGTCGGAGATCCGGGAGACGCCGCCGGCATCCCGCGGTAGCGGCACGCGGAAGATGGCGGCGCTTCTCGAGCGCCTGGCGGCGGAATCGAGCCCCGAGGAGAACCATTACCTGAGCGATCGGCGCGCGGAGGTCCTGCGCGCCCGGCTGGCGCTCGCCACCAATCCCAAGGAGCGGATCGACCTGGCGTCGCGGTTCGCCAGAGAGCTGCTCAACGCCGGGAAGTCCGAGGAGGCGCTGCGGCAGTTCCGGGAGCTCGAGCGCCTGGCCCGGGAGCAGTCACCGGGCATCTCCCCCGAGAACCGCGCGCTCCTGCGTCTCAACATGGCGCTCGCCAACCTGCGCCTCGGAGAGCAGGAGAACTGCCTCGCGCACCACACGACCGAATCGTGCCTCCTGCCGATCCGCCCCGCCGGAGTGCACCGCATCCAGCGTGGCTCGCGCGCCGCCATCACGCTTCTGACCGAACAGCTCGCCGAGTTCCCCGACGATCTCAAGTCCCGCTGGCTGATCAACATCGCCTACATGACGGTCGGCGAGTATCCCGACAAGGTGCCGAAGCGCTGGCTGATCCCGCCGTCGGCCTTCCGCTCGGAAGCCGAGGTGAAGCGCTTCAGGGACATCGCGCCCCGGCTCGGCCTCGACGTCGACGATCTGGCGGGCGGCGTGATCGCCGACGACTTCGACGGCGACGGCTATCTCGATCTCATGGTCTCCACCTGCGCCCTCCGGGGACAGCTCCGCTACTTCCACAACAACGCCGACGGGACCTTCAGCGAACGGACACGCGAGGCGGGGCTCGTGGGCGAGGTCGGAGGGTTGAACCTCCTCCATGCCGACTACAACAACGACGGCCACCCGGACGTCCTGGTGCTGCGCGGCGGCTGGCTGGAGAAGGCCGGCCACTTCCCACCTTCGCTCCTGCGCAACGACGGTGACGGGACCTTCGAGGACGTGACCGAGGAGGCCGGCCTTCTGAGCCTCCATCCCAGCCAGACGGCGGTCTGGCTCGATTACAACGGCGACGGCTTCATCGATCTCTTCCTGGGCGTCGAGACCTCCGACGAGGAGAAGCAGCCCTGCCGGCTGTACCGCAACAACCGGGACGGCACCTTCACCGACGTGGCCGCGAGCGCCGGCGTCGCCCACGTCGGCTTCGTCAAGGCGGTCGCGAGCGGGGACTTCAACAACGACGGGCGGCCGGACCTCTACCTCTCCCAGCGCACCGACCCGAACATCCTCTTCCGCAACGACGGCCCGCGCGGTCCCGACACCTCCCTGCGCGGCGACTGGAGGTTCACCGACGTCAGCCTGCAGGCCGGCGTCGTCGAGCCGGTCTTCAGCTTCCCGGCCTTCTTCTTCGACTACGACAACGACGGTTGGGAGGATCTCTACGTCGGCGGGTATTACATCGACGACGTCGGCGACATCGCCGCCGATTACCTCGGGCTGCCGGGCAAGGGCAAGACACCGCGGCTCTACCACAACAGCCACGACGGCACCCTCGCCGACGTGACCCGGCAGGCCCGGCTCGATCGGGTGCTGCATGCCATGGCCGCCAACTTCGGCGACATTGACAACGACGGCTGGCTCGACCTCTACCTCGGCACCGGCGACCCGAGCCTGGCGACGATCATCCCGAACCGGATGCTGCGCAACGCCGAGGGGAGGTTCTTTCAGGACGTCACCAGCTCCGCGGGGGTCGGTCATCTTCAAAAGGGCCACGGGATCGCATTTGCCGACCTCGACAATGACGGAGACCAGGATCTCTACGAGGTGATGGGAGGTATCCTGAGCGGCGACGACTACCGCAACGTCCTGTACGAGAACCCCGGGTTCGGGAATCACTGGCTCACCCTGAACCTGGAGGGCGTGACGTCGAACCGGGCGGCCATCGGCGCCCGGATCCGGACCGTCGTGAGGACGGCGGACGGCGAGCGGTCGATTTACAAGACGGTGCGATCGGGCGGCAGTTTCGGAGCGTCGCCTCTGCGACAGGAGATCGGGCTCGGCCAGGCGCGCTCGGTGGAGAGGGTCGAGATCCTCTGGCCCGCGTCCGGTGAGCATCAGGTCCTGCGCGGCCTGGAGATGGACCACTTCTACCGCGTCCGTGAGGGGGAGTCCCAGGCGATGCCGGTGTCGCTGAAGAGCTTCAGGCTCTCTCCCGGCGAGGCCCAGGTCAGCCGATGATGAGTCGCAGGGAGGAATCGTGAGGCTTCGGGATCGCGTTGCGCTCGTGATCGGTGGGGCGTCGGGGATCGGTCTGGCGACGGCGGAGCGCTTCCTCGAGGAAGGGGCGCGGGTCGTCATCGCCGACATCGCGCGCGAGGGGGGCGACGCGGCCGTGGCGGCTCTCCGTGCCAAGGGCCACGAGAAGGTGGCCGCCGTCGCCTGCGACGTCTCGCGTGGCGACCAGGTGGCGCGCCTGGTCGAGGGGGTCGTCGCCGCGCACGGCCGCATCGACGTCCTCTTCAACAATGCCGGGCTCTTCATCCCGAACGAGGTGCACCAGGTCCCCGAGGAAGAATGGGCCCGGCTCCTGGCCGTCAACCTCACCTCGGTCTACCTGGTGTCGAAGCAGGTCGTTCCGCACATGCTGGCCCGGGGCCGGGGGGCGATCGTCAACAACTCCTCCGTGGCCGGCCTGGTGGGCGATCCGAGGTCGGCCGCCTACTGCGCCACCAAGGGCGGAGTCGCCCTGTTGACCAGGGCCATGGCGCTCGACTATGCCCGCCGGGGGATCCGGGTGAACGCCATCTGCTGCGGCGAGATCGACACGCCCCTGTTCGTGCGCGAGGCCGGGCAGCTGGGGATGACGATCGAGGAGTTCCGGGCGAAGCTCGACGAGGCCCACCCGATCGGCCGGATCGGCCGGCCGCGCGAGGCGGCCGACGCGGTGGTCTTCCTGGCCAGCGGCGAGGCGAGCTTCATCACCGGTGTCCTGCTGCCGGTCGACGGCGGCTACTCGGCCGTCTGACGGAAGCGCGCTCCCGACCGGCCTTTCCGGTGGGCGAACCGCCCGGTTTCTGCTACTCTAGAAGCCACCACACCAAAGGAGGATCCATGAAATCCACGAGAATCAGCCCGCTTCACGCTCGTCGGCGGCCGGAGCCGCTGACCGCGGGACTGCTGTGCGCCGTGATCCTGCTGGGGGCGGTGATCGCCCTGGGATCGGTCGCGTGCGTCGGGAGCTCCGATCAGCTCGGCTTCTCGAAGTCGACCCCGGCGACACCCGAGGAGCTTCTCGCCGAGCTGAAGACCCACCAGGATCGGATCGACAAGGCGACCGACGCGGTGATGAAGCGCATCGAGGAGTTCAACGCCTCGCGGCAGCCCGGTCAGCGCACGATCCAGTTCAGCGAGATCTTCACCCAGGACTTCAGCGACGCGCAGCGTGACGTGCTGAACCAGATGATCGAGCAGGAGAAGGACGTCTCCTACAAGTCGCTCCTCGAGAAGATCGTCGCCGACCGCAGCACCCTCCAGGGACTTCAGGAGAAGGTCATGCGCCTGGAGCAGTCCCTGCCGGACCAGTTCGCCCTCGTCAAGAGGGGCGACTCGCACCATGACCTGGCGATGAGCTACCTGATCAACCAGGCCCAGGTGGATCCGGAGAAGGCCAAGGCCCTGCTTGCGCAGATGGACCTGTCCGACGAGCTGGTCCCCGGGAACAAGGTCTGGTTCTTCTACGACCAGCCGCGTGATACCTTCCGCACCT
>DASTNM010000224.1:0-2655 GCA_035762745.1 Candidatus Polarisedimenticolia bacterium | reverse complement strand
GTTGCCATCGTGGCATCCTCCGACGATGCCATCGTCAGCACCGACCTGGAGGGGTTCATCACGAGCTGGAACGCCGCCGCCGAGAGGCTCTTCGGCTACGCCGCGGCGGAGGTCCTCGGCCGATCCGGCGCCTTTCTCCAGACTCCCGGACACGCGGGAGAGATGGAGCAGAACCTGGAGAGGCTCAAACGTAATGAGCGGGTCCGGCACGAAATCAGGGCGATGAGGAAGGACGGGACCATGATCGATGTCGGGCTCACGGCCTTCCCCGTCACGGACGGGACGGGACGAGGCGTCGGGTTCTCGGCGATCCTGCGAGATATCAGTGAGCAGAGACGGGCCGAGCAGCAACGACAGGAAAAGGAAATCCTGAAGAGCCAGGTGAACGAGCTGTCGAGCCGGACGCACGAGATCTCGATCCTGAGCGAGCTCGGCGACGTGCTGCGCTCGGCCGTCCGCCTCGCCGAGGCCTATCCCGTGATCCCGCGCTTCGTCCGGGAGCTCTTCCCGTCGGAATCCGGAGCCCTGTACGATTTCAACGAGGCACACAACCTCCTCGAGACCGTCCTTTCCTGGGGCGACGCCGCGCCTCAGGAGGACGCCTTCCTCCCCAGCGAATGCTGGGCGCTGCGGCGGGGCCAGATGCATCACGTGGAAGACCCCGGCGGCGAGATGATCTGCCAGCACATGAAGGCCCCGATCCTCGCCGGCTCTCTCTGCATACCCCTGACTGCGAAGGGGAAGACTCTCGGCCTTCTCCATCTCATGGGCGCGCCGCAGGGAGGACGCAGTGCCGCCGCGAAGGGGGTGGTCGGGGAGTACCGGCAGCGGCTGGCGAAGACCGTCGCCCAGCAGATCTCGTCCGCACTCTTCGACCTGAGGCTTCAGGAATCATTGCGCGACCAGGCGATCCGCGACCCCCTGACGGGGCTTTTCAACCGCCGCTACATGGAGGAGGCGCTCCACCGGGAGCTGTACCGAACCGCGAGGAAGAAGACGAAGGTGGGGTTCGTTCTCTTCGATCTGGACCACTTCAAGAAATTCAACGACCGGTTCGGGCACAACGCCGGCGACGCGACCCTGCGCGAGGTCAGCGCCTTCGTGCAGAAGAATTCCCGCGCCGAGGACATCCTGTGTCGGTACGGGGGGGAGGAATTCCTGCTCGTGCTATCCGATTGCTCCTCAGAGGCTTTGATCGAGCGAGCCGAGCAGATCCGGGAAGGAGTGAAGCAGCTTCGGCTGGAGCACGAACAGCGTCCGCTTGGAGACATCACGCTCTCAATCGGGGTCGCACTCTTTCCCGACCATGGCCGGACTCTGGAGGAGTTGTTCCAGGCTGCGGATGCGGCCTTGTATCAGGCGAAAAGAGCCGGAAGGGACCGGGTCGCCGTCGCCGATCCCTTGCGCTTGATCGCCGTCCCAGGCCGTTCCCCCGAGAAGGAGAGCGCGCACTAGTCTCTGCTGAATAGTCCGTGCCACGCAGGCCTGGCCACGGCCGAGTCCTGCCCCGTGCACCTCCCGGGGCGCCTATCCGAGCACCACCTGGACCTGGTGCTCGCGGCCGTCGTCGGACAGAGGGACGAGCGCTTTTCCCGGGAGCAGGGCCCCGTCGAGACTGACCCGGGAGACCCCACGGCAGAGTCCGTTCGGGTTCAGGACGGTGATCCGGTAGAGAGTGCCGCCGTGACGGTAGGCGATCTCGAAGCCTTTCCACTCTCGGGGAATGCACGGATCGATGCGGAGAGCGGAGCCTTGTTTCCGGAAACCGAGGATCCACTCCAGGCCCGCGCGGTGCAGCCAGCCCGCAGCCCCGGTGTACCACGTCCATCCCCCCCGTCCCTCGTGGGGAGATTCCGAATAGATGTCTGCGGCCACGGCGTACGGCTCCACCTTGTACTTGTCAACGTCCGCACGACTGTTTGAATGGTGGATCGGGTTCAATAGATTGAACAGATCCACGGCCTTGTCTCCCTCGCCCAGCTCGGCGAACGCCATGACCGACCAGATCGCGGCGTGGGTGTACTGCCCGCCGTTCTCCCGGATTCCGGGGGGGTATCCTTTGATGTATCCGGGGTCGAGGGGTGTCCGGTCGAATGGCGGGGAGAGGAGCAGCAGAAGCCGATTCTCGCGCCTTACGAGCTGACGCTCCACGGATTCCATGGCCTGGCGCGCCCGCCCCCTGTCGCCAGCGCCGGAGAGGACCGCCCAGGACTGCGAGATGGAGTCAATCCGGCATTCGTCATTTTCCGCCGACCCGAGCGGCGTTCCGTCGTCGAAGAAAGCGCGTCTATACCACTCGCCATCCCATGCCTCCCGCTCCAACGAACCCTGGAGAGACGCGGCCTTCATCCGCCACCGTGCCGCGCGCTCACCGTCCGCGCGCAGGTCGGCGATCCGGGCGAACTCCCTCAAGTTCACGAGGAGAAACCAGCCCAGCCAGACGCTCTCTCCCCGGCCCTGGCAGCCGACACGATTCATCCCGTCGTTCCAATCGCCGGCGCCGATCAGGGGCAGGCCGTGGCTCCCCACCTCGAGACTTCGATCGAGAGCACTCGCGCAATGCTCGAACAGCGTCGCCCGCTCCGCGGACTCCGAGGGCTCGAAGTACGCTTCCTGCTGCGTCTCCTCCAATGGAGCCCCTTCGACCCACGGAAT
>DASTNM010000223.1:0-3437 GCA_035762745.1 Candidatus Polarisedimenticolia bacterium | reverse complement strand
GCTGCCGAGGCGCGGCAATGCGTCGTTCCCCCGACCGAAGGTCAGGTAATGGAAGTCGACCCAGATCCCGGACTCGAGGCGTGCATAGGCGATCTTGAAGTAGGAACCGTCGAACCGGCTCCAGACGGCGACGACCGATCCGGTGCGGGGATCCAACGCCAACGCCGGCGAGGTGTCGCGGGCGACGTCGTCGGTCACGGGGATGATTCCGGCCGCGCTCTCCGTTGCATCGGTGAACGAGAAGGCGATCGCGGAAGGGGCGCGACGCTCCCACACGGCGTAGGTCCTGCCGTCGGAGGTCGTGACGAGGGTCGCCGCGCGAACCGGAAGACAGGCCACCATCACAAGACAGCCGATTGTCGCGACCCACCTTGTTGATCTAGCCATTGAACGGTTCCTCGAACAACCTCCCTAGAACGGATTCTTCAGGTTCAGGATGTCGCTCACGTCGAACGTCCGCAGGAAGTCCTTCAGGCTGGTCAGATGAGGGTAGAGCTCCTGGAGTTTGCTGAAGTAATGATCGCTCCGCTCTTCGTTTCCGATGAGCAGGTTGATCTCTCCCAGCAGGTAATAACAGTTCTTCAGGAGGTCCGGATAGTCCTTCTCGACGCCTATCGTCAGGGCCTTTTCGCCGCACTCCTCGGCTTGTTTGAGCTCTTTCAGCTGCATATAGGCGAAGCTGAGGTCCTGGTAGCACTCCGCGACGCACCGGCTCGCCCCGTTGGTCAGCGCAATCTGCAGCGCCTCCAGGATGAGGGCGATCCCCGGTCGGTAGCGCTTCTTGAGGAGAAGGCAATATCCGAGATTTTCCTTGATCAGGTCGGTTGGGTAACCGGCCCCTAGGCCGCCCTTCTGGCTGATCGCCATCGCGACACGGTACTCGGCGATGGCGTCGTCGAGGTAGCTCATGTTGAGGTAGATGTTGGCGATGAGGTTGTGGCAGGTTGCCTTCCAGGTGGCGTTATCGATTCTCGCCACGGCCCGCAGAGCGCGTCTACCGAAGAACAACGCCTTCTCGAGTTTTCCCTGCCGTCGCAGGGCGCTTGCCAGGTTCGAAGAGGCAAGGAAGAGCAGAGTGTCATCCTGACTCTTGAGCAGGATCTCGCGCAGTCCCTTCTCCGCGTCCTGAACCTCACCCAGGCTGAGCAGGACGCCGCTGAGGCTGCAGGTGGCCCGAAAGATGAGGGGTTGCTCCCCGGTTTCCCGGGCCACCGCCAGGGCGGCCTGGAAGGTCTTGAGAGCCGCGCCGTACTCACCGAGGCGGATCTGCCGCGTGCCCTCCGCGAACATTTCCGAGTAGCGGGCGATCAGGTCGGCCGACATGACCGGCTCCTCAGCGGCCTTTAGTTGCTCTTCTTCAACCGGTCTTCGATCTGGAGCTTGAACTGGACGAACTCCTGGACCTCATCCTGGGCCCGGGGAGAGAGCTTCTGGTACTGCCGCATGAATTCGTAATCCCTGTCCTTCGCGGTGCCTCCGAGATCCTCGTGGAAGAACTCGGCCACGTTCATCTCGAAGATCGACAGGATCTTGAAGAGTGTCTCGAGGCTGACCTTGTACTCGCCGTTTTCCATGCGACAGAGATCGGACTGCTGAATTCCGATCCGGCTCGCCAGGTCGGCCTGTGTGAGGGCGCGGTCCTTGCGCAGTGTGCGAATCCTGGTCCCGACAAGCAGAGACTGTTTTTTGAATTTTGACGTCAACATGCGAAAAATCCCGCGCGAATCCACGGAAACACCTGTAGAATAGAGGCTTTCGTCGGGATGCGCGCAAAGCAAAAAGGTCTTGACATGGTTGTCGCCGAAACATATACTTCTGTCGTCAGCTCACACAGCCAATGAATTCGCCGCGTCAACATCTTGATGAAACCATCGAGAGCAAGCGCGTCAGTAGTGATGTCGCCTCACCTTGCCCCAAACGTGGGCGGCGCGATGATCACATCTTCGTGCGACGCCGCTCCGTCGGCCGCGCTGAACCGGATCCCGGACAGTTCTGGAGCCACATCGGCTCCAAAAATTTGACAGAAATCTATTGCGTAATGCCATAAAAGTCAAGGAGAAAGACCGGCGTTAACCCTGGGAGGGGTCAAGGAGAAGGGCGGAACCTGATGGCGAATCGCTCCATGGAAAGAAGCTCCTGCATCTCGAAGTACCTCCAGGAAATCAGCGAATTCCCCTTGCTGACCAAAGAAGAGGAGCACCAAATCGCGCTCCGGATGCAAGACGGAAGCGGGGACGATTCCTACCACGACCTGGTTCAGTCGAACCTCAGCTTCGTCGTCAAGATCGCCAGCGAATACCGCAACATGGGGCTGCCTTTTGAGGACCTTCTCAACGAAGGAAACATCGGCCTGATCGAGGCGGCGCACCACTTCGATCACACCCGCGGGACGAAGTTCATCACCTACGCCATCTGGTGGATCCGCAAGTCGATCCTGAAAGCCCTCTCCCAGCACTCGGCTATGGTCCGCATCCCCAATTACCAGATGAAGAAAGTGCGCAACGTCCGCAACACGGAGCGGATGCTGGCGCGCGAGCTCGGTCGGGAGGCTGACCGCGAAGAGATCTCGAAAGAGCTCCGGGTCACGATTGCCAAGATCGACGAGATCCTGCAGATCAAGATGCGAGAGCTGTCGCTCGACGACAAGGTCGGCAGGGACAAGGACACCCCGATCTCCGATTACCTCGTCGACGGCCGATCGATCAACCCCGAGGACGAGCTGATCAAGAACGAGGACCAGGGGCTGATCCGGCTGGCGCTGCGCAACCTCAGCGACCAGGAGCAGACCGTCATCATCAACCGCTTCGGCCTGGAAGGGGGCAGGACCTTCACCCTGAAAGAGATCGGCGAGAAGCTCGGCGTGTCGCGCGAGCGGGTGCGCCAGATCGAGAATCAGGCCAAGAAGCGCCTGCGCCGCCTGATCGCACGGCAGCAGCGGGTCGATGCGCCGACGAAGGGCCTGCTGGGCAATGCCGGAGCGGGTGACGGGCCGCGGCCACCCGCCACGCTCGTGGCGCGCGTCAAGGCGGGCCGTACGCTGTCGCATTGATCGACAGCGGCCGCCCCGCGCGTCTGCGGCCATCGACACCTTTCAATCCAACTGAACCTTCTCCGCCATCGACCTTGGCGACAGGCGTCGCGGCGTGTTCCCGGACACGCCGTGACGCCGCGTCCGTTGAAATGGCGCGAAGCGCTGTGTTATCCTGGCTTTTCTCGAAAACGTCACGGTGGTCTCGAGGATCCGACGATGCGTCTGACGCGCGACCAGGTGGAACAGATCTCACAGCGGATCGTCCGGGGGCTCCTGCGTGACGAGTTGATCACGGCGGATCGCCCGGAAACGGTCATCGACGTCATCGCGAAGGTTTTCGCCGAGAACCTGGCCGCCGAGGATCGCCTCAACGACGAGGTGCGGGAGATTTTGACGAACTACGCCG
>DASTNM010000222.1:0-11555 GCA_035762745.1 Candidatus Polarisedimenticolia bacterium | reverse complement strand
CGCCTCGGGGTCGGAGGCGTAGACCTCGGCGACGAGCGTCGAGAGCACCGGCGGGCCGGGGGGGATTTCCGCCACCTTCACGCGCACCCCGAGCCGCTGCGCCACTTCGAGCACGACGGGTCGGACCCGCCGGGCGACGGTGTGGCTCGAGGAGCCACGCTGTCCCTTCGGCAGGAGGTTGACCTGCAGGTCGGCGACATTCGCGCCCCGGCGCATGAAGTAGTGCCGCACCAGGCCGTTGAAGTTGAAGGGCGCCGAGAGGCCGGCGTAGACCTGGATGTCGCGCACCCCGGGGAGGGACACCACCCGGTCGGCCATCTCGCGCGCCGCCGCCAGCGTCGCCTCGAGCGGCATCCCCTCCGGCGCGTCGACGATGATCTGCAGCTCGCTCTTGTTGTCGAACGGCAACATCTTCACGGTGACGAGCTTCAGCGGCACGAGCGCCACCGAGACCAGGAGCAGGGCGAGGACGGAGGCGAGCATCGCCCACCGCCACGCCGGCCTCCGCAGAAGCGGCTCCATGAAGCGACGATAGAGCCGCGTTCCGGCCGGTGCGTGCCGCGCCGCCGAAGCGGGCAGCAGGCGGAGCGACAGCCACGGCGTGACGATGAAGGCGACCAGGAGCGAGATCAGCATCGCCCAGGACGCCCCGATCGGGATCGGCCGCATGTAGGGCCCCATCAGGCCGCTCACGAAGGCCATCGGCAGGATGGCGGCGATGACGGTGAAGGTGGCGAGGATCGTCGGGTTCCCCACCTCGTCGACCCCGTCAACCGACGCCTGCAGCGGCGGCAGCCGGCGCAACGCCAGGTGACGGTGGATATTCTCCACGACCACGATCGCGTCGTCGACCAGGATTCCGATCGAGAAGATGAGAGCGAACAGGGTCACCCGGTTGAGGGTGTAGCCCAAAAGGGAATAGATCAGCAGAGTCAGCGCCAGCGTGACCGGGACCGCCACCGCCACCACGAGCGACTCGCGCAGTCCGAGGGCGAACGCCATGAGCAGGACCACCGAGACGGTGGCCAGAATCAGATGCTTGATCAGCTCGTTCGACTTGTCGCGCGCCGTCTCGCCGTAGTTTCTCGTCACGGTGACGGCGACGTCCCCGGGGATCAGGCGGCCGCGGGCCTCTTCGATCCACCGCAGCGCCGCCTCGGCCACCAAGGTCGCGTTCGCGCCCCGGGTCTTGGCCACGGCCAGGGTCACCGCCGGGACGGTCGGCCGTCCCTTCTCGGCGTGGAAGAGGTAGGCGCGCGGCTCCTCCGGCGTATCGGCCACCGCCGCCACGTCGCGCACGTGGACCAGATTGCCCTTCGGGGCCGCCACGACGACGGCGCCGACCTCGTCCGCGCTCCTGAGGAAGTCGCCCGTCTCGACCACCGTTTCGGCGCCGCGCGCGCCGATGCTCCCGGCCGGCAGCGCCATCCCGGCGCGCCTCAACGCCTCGAAGACGGCCGCCGGGGCGAGCCCGCGGGCCGCGAGGCGCCCCGGGTCGATCGCGACGCGCAACTCCCGCCGCAGGCCGCCCAGGAGCGTGGTCGTCGAGACGTTCGGCACCTGGCGCATCTCCTCCTCGATCTCCGCCGCGATGCGTCGCAGCGTCAGCGGGTCGTAGCGGGGGGAAGAGAAGGTGACGGCGAGGATCGGAACGTCGTCGATCGAGCGGGGAGTGACGCCGGGGGGCAGCGCCCCCTGCGGCAGGACCGGCAGCGCGTTGGCCACCTTGTCGCGCACGTTGATCAGGGCCCGCTCGGGATCCCAATTGACGTAGAAGCGCGCGATGATCAGGGCGCCCGACGGCTGCGAGGTCGAGTAGACGTACTCCACGCCCGGGATCTCCCGGATCGCTCTCTCGAGAGGGACGGTGACCAGACGCTCCACGTCCGGCGCCGTGGCCCCGGGCCAGGGAGCCAGGACGTCGATCATCGGCACGATGATTTGCGGCTCCTCCTCGCGCGGCGTGGCGACCACCGCCAGCGACCCGAGGATCAGAGCGGCCAGGACGAGCAGAGGGGTCAGCTTGTTGTCGATGAACGCCCGCGCGATGCGGCCCGAGACACCGACACCAGCCATCAGTCGACCTCGATGGCCCGGCCGTCCTCGATCCCGGGAGGGGGGCTGAGGACGTAGCGCTCCCCGGCGCCCAGGCCGGTGAGGACCTCGACCCGATCATCGCGCGACTCGCCGATCGTGACCCAGCGCAACCGCGCCACGCCCGACGCGTCGAGCACGTAGAGACCGTTGAGGGGGCCGCGCGCCACCAGCGCCGTCGCCGGGACGGCGAGCGTCGTGCGGCCGGGTCCCGGGAGCCGGAGCCGGGCGAACATCCCGGAGCGCAAGGCGCCGTCCTGGTTCTTCAGGATCGCCCGAACGGTGAAGGTGCGGCTGCCGGGATCGGCCGCAGGCAGGATCTCGGAGAGACGGCCGCGGCGCATGACGCCCCCGGCGGCGTCGATCGACACCTCCACCGCGTCGCCCGATCGCAGCCCCGCCAGCGCCGATTCCGGCACGGTGGCCTCGACCTTGACCTTCGAAGTGTCCTCCAGGACGAAGAGGGGCGAGCCGGGCGCGGCGGTGTCACCGACCTCGACCCGCTTTTCGACCACCACTCCGCTCCAGGGAGCGGTCACCTCGGAGTAGGCGACGTAGACCCGGGCCGCCTTGACCCCCTCCTCCGCCGCCTGCAGGTTGGCGGCCGCCGCCCGATGTCCGGAGACCGCGTCCTCCAGGCTCTTCTGGCTGGCCGCCTGGCGCGCCGCCAGCCGCTCCATCCGCTCCTGCGTCAGACGCGCGTTCTCCTCCAAGGCGCGCGCGGCGGCGACGGCGGCCTCGGCCTGCGCCAGGCGGGCCGCGACGTCCCGGCTCTCGACCCGGGCCAGCACCTCGCCGGCGGCGACCCGATCCCCCTCGCGCCGCAGCACCTCGTCGACCCGGCCCAGCAGGACCGTCCCGAGGGTGGCGCGCCGGAACGCCAGCACGCCGGCCGTCACCTCGTATCTCGAAGACCAGGGGATCTCCACCGCCGTGTCCACCTTCGCACGCAACGGTCCCGCCACGTCGCGACCGGTCGTCCCGGCCGCTCCACCGCAGGCGAGCAGGCCCGCCGCCAGCCCCGCAAATGCGGCCGCTCCTGCGGCGATCCGTCTCCTCCGAGCGCCGGAGGGTCTCATCGTCGACGACCTCCTTCCGAGCCGCCGCCCGCGGCCTCCGCCAGGCCGGCGAGGCCGCGGCCGGTGGCGAGAGAAAGCGCCGCGTGGGCAAGCGCCAGGTCGCGCACCGCCCCGACCCGATTGCCCTGCGCCGCCGTGCGCGCCGCCTCCGCCCCGAGCAGCTCCACGATGACCGCCATCCCCTCCCCGTAGCGCTCGCGCACGATGCGCAGCGCCTCCTCCGCCTGGTCGAGGGCCGTCACCGCCACCCGCAGCCTCTCGCCGGCCGAGAGACGCTCGGCAACGGCGGCGCTGATCTCCAGGCGAATCCCCTCGGCCACGGCGCGTCGCTTCGCCTCGAGGCGCCCGCGGTCGGCCCGCGCCCGCGCCAGGCGGGCCCGTGTCTCGAGACCGTCGAAGATCGGCAGCCTGATCGAGGCGCCGACGCTCCAGTTGCTCCCGGCCCCTCCGAACGGCGAGTCGTCGTTGCGCTCGTATTGCGCCCCGAGACCGACCTCCGGCAGGAGGCGGCTGCGCGCCATACGCTCCCCCAGGGACGCCTGCTCGATGCGCCGGTCGAGCGCCCTGAGGTCGGGGCGCGAGCGCAGGGCCTCCTCGACCAGGATCCCGGTCTCTTCCGCAGTGGCGGTCGGCTCGACTTCCGGAGGTCGCAGGGCCGGCTCTCCCATGTCGGGGACGCCGAGCGCCTGCCTCAGAGCGGCCTTGGCGACGCGTGTCCCCTGCTCGGCCCGGATCCGCATCGCCTGGACCTCGGCGAGCCGCACCTCGGCCAGCATGCGGTCCGAGGCGACCGCCAGACCGCTCTCGACCTGGTGGCGCGCCAGATCGACGTGCGCGCGGGCCGCCTCCTCGGCGGCGTTCGACACGTCGAGCATCCGGTCGGCCAGGACGGAGTCCCAGAAGGCGCGCAGCGCGCCGAAGGCGACTTCATCGCGCGTGCGGATCCTGGTATCGGCCGCCGCCTCGATGCCGAGCCCCGCGATCCGCGAGCCGAGGTGGGTCCGCCCGGCGTCCCAGACGTTCTGCCTCAGGACCAGGCGCGTGGCGGAGTTGGTGAATGACGCGGGCCGGTTCAGCGAGTCGATGGCGAAATCGGCCGGTCCGAAGATCCCCTGGCCGAGCTTGGAAGCGAAGACGAAGACTGGATTGGTCGAGCGGTTGTAGTCCTCGGTCAGGTCGAGACGGGGGAGGTAGCCGCTGCGCGCCAGCCTGCCGTCCGCCTCGGCGGCGGCCACGTCCTGATCGGCGGCCACGAGCATGGGGTGTTGTCGCAGGGCCAGATCGACCGCCCCCTCGGGGGTCAATATCTCCGGCGGCGAGGCCTGCGCGACGCGCCCGCTCAGGAGCAGCATGAGCGGAAGGAACGGGCCGATGGACAGGCGTTTCATGCTGGTCTCCCCGGAGCGCCCGATGGGGCGCCTGCTGGTAGGATGCAATCGGGCCGCCAACGATACGGGGACCGCGCCCCGTCCTTCGCCGGTGGTAGACTCCCGGTGGAGCCCGAACGGCGGCCGGAGGGTGGGGCGTGGCGGATCGCAGCGAGGACGTGGACCTTCTCGAAAGGATCCGCAACGACGAGCCGGGGGCCTTCGAGCAGTTCGTCGCCCGGTACGAGGAGGCCATCTACCGCTTCGGCCTGCGCGTCTGCGGCGAGCGCGAGGACGCGCGTGACGTCCTGCAGGAGACACTCCTGAAGGCGTTCCGCTCTCTCAAGGAGCTGCGGCACCCGGCGGCGCTGCGTTCCTGGCTCTACCGCGTGGCGTCGAATGCCTGCCTGATGAGGCGCCGCAAGGGGAAGTTCGAGCCGGCGCACGAGCTCTCCCTCGACGACCTGGCGCCGCGCGAGACCGGCACCCCCCGCCCCGAGATCCCCGACCCCGCCTCCCTCCCGGACGAGCAGCTGGCCCGCGGTGAGATCCGGGAGATGATCCGCGCGGCGGTGGAGGGACTGCCGCGCGACCACCGGATCGTCCTGGTGCTCCGCGACATGGAGCACCTGTCGACGCGCGAGGTCTCCGAGGCTCTCGAGCTGCCGGAGACAACCGTGAAGATGCGCCTGCACCGTGCGCGGTTGGCGGTGCGCCAGCGGCTCGAGGCGGCCCTGGCGGCGCCGGCGCCGAAAGAGGGAGGTCGCGCATGACGGGCCGGCACGCCGCCGGCGATCCCCGTTGCCGCGATCTGTTCGCCAGACTGTCGGATTACCTGGATGGGGATCTCGACTCGGGCGTATGCGCCGAGATCGACGGCCATCTCGAGGACTGTCCGCCCTGCCAGGCCTTCCTCGAGTCGCTGCGACGCACGGTCGCGCTGCTCGACCGGCTCCCCGGCGAGCGTCTACCCGACGACATCCGCCACGAGGTGCGCGCGGCGCTGCAGCGGCTGCGCGGCGGGCACGCCCCCTGAGGCCGGCTCACTCCATCGGCACGCACAGCACGGCGCACGGCGTGGCCCGCAGCACCTTCTCGGCGGTGCTGCCGAAGAGGGCCCGCTCGAGATCGGCCGAGCGGCCGGCGGTTCCCAGCACGATCAATTCGACCCCGCGGTCCGTCGCCTGCCTCAGGATCTCCTCGAAGGGGTGGCCCCAGGCGATGGCGATCTCCGTCGTCACCTCGCCGGCCCCGTCCTCCACTTCGCGCAGGAGCGCTTCGAGCTTCTGGCGCCTCTCCCGCCCGAGCAGTTCCCTGAGGTGCCTTTCCGGGACCTCGGCGAGGCGTGCCGTCTCCTCGAGGCCGTGCGCCTCGATGACGTGCAGAACCACAAGACTGCCTTCGCGCTCGCGCGCCACGTGACGGGCCTCGACCAGGGCCTGCCGGGCCGGCCGCGAGAAGTCGACACCGACCAGAATCCACCGCCGGCCGCTCTCCTCGCCGCCGCCATTCCTGCGAGTCTTCTTCATCGCCCTCTCCTTCCGGGTCGGGACTCCGCCCAGGCGAGACAACGCAACCGGCGTGCCACCCGGGAATTTCCCGGTTGCCTGGGCCGGCGATCCACCGCGCGCGCCTCAGATCGCCTTGATGACCCGCCCAAGCCTCTCGCTCACCTCGCCGGCGATCGGCACCAGGCCCGCGTTCGGGAAGAGGCTCATCATCGCCAGGGCGTTGATCGCCTCGACGCGAACCTTCCCGCCCTCCACCTCGCGCACCACGACGTTGCAGGGGAGCATCAGCCCGACCTCTGGATCGAGGCCGAGCGCCTTGTGGGCCAGGGGCGGGTTGCAGGCCCCCAGGATGACGAAGGAAGGCCCCTCGACTCCCAGCTTCTCCTTCATCGTCGCCTTGACGTCGATCCGGGTCAGAACACCGAAGCCTTCTTTCTTGAGCGCCTCAATGGCCTTTTCGATGGCGGAGGCGAACGGCAGGTCGACGGTCCTGCCGATTCCGGGTGTGACCTGCGTGACCTTCGTCATTTTCAATCCTCCTGGACGCCCGCCCGGCGCAGCAGCCCCATCATCGGGCACCAGCCCGTGAAGGCCGACTGGAACAGGTTGAGGCCGACGAACAAAGTGAACAGGTAGAACCAGGGGCTCACGGTATGGCCGAGGATCACCGACAGCGTCACGAAGAGCCCCGCGATCAACCGCAGCCAGGCATTCAGTCTCAGCATCGCTCCATCCTCCCGCGGTCAGAGATGCGCTCCCGACCGGAAGGATACAGAGTCCGGACCTCTTCGGTGTCAGGTGGCGTGCAGTGGCTCCGCTCTCCCCGCAAGTTCTGCGTCCGCCGCAGCCCCCTGCGAATGGTTTGCGCCCATCGCCCCGCCCCGTCCGACGTTCCCGGCCCCGGCCTGCCCGTCTCATCCGTAGCACGCTTTTCGCATCGCTCCTCGAAAGGCGAACGCATTTCGAGGGGGGTGCAACGATGAATGGCACCGGCGACGATCGATGGGACAAGGCCCGGCGCCAGCTGGTGGGGCGCTGGCGGCGGATCCTGGAGCGGATCGACGCCCATGACGAGGGCGGGGTCCTGGAGCTGGCCAACGTCATGGACGAGTTCTGCGATGAGGCGATCGTGCTGCGGGACGCGGCGGGCGGGAAGGACGCCCAGCCGGAGAGGGGTTTCAGAACACCCGGGGCCGCCGGCCTGGCCGGCACCCGCTGTCTCTTCTGCCGTGGCTTCGCAGAGCTAGGCGGCTGCCTCGGGCTTCTGGGCGAGGTGAACGAGGCGGTCATGAAAGGCCGCTGGGAGGCGGCGCACCATCTGGCTGAAGGGTATATCAGCCGCCTCGAATCGCTGGATCTCTCGAGCCCCTAGAGATTCCGGCCGGCTCAGGGCTCGACCTCCGGCTGGCCGTCCACACCCTCCCGCCGCTCCCCGGTCGTCACGCCCCCCGAGCGGTACTGCTTCACCTTGTACTGGATGGTGCGCGGGCTGATCTTGAGGATCGCCGCGGCGCGCGTCGTCGAGCCGCCCACCGCCTCGAGTGTGCGCAGGATGGCGTCGCGCTCGATCTCCTCGAGCGAGGCGCCGGGGACCGAGGGGCTGCCGGAGCGCCGCGGAGCCTCCTCGACCCGCGGCAGGGTCGGGAAGAGCGACAGGTCGAGGCGCGGCTCGCGGGTCAGGACGACGGCGCGCTCGATGGCGTGCTCGAGCTCGCGCACGTTTCCAGGCCAGGAGTAGGACATGAGCGCGGCGAGCGTCTCGTCCTGCACGCCGGCGACTTCCTTGCCGTTCGCCGTGGCGTACCTGCGGATGAAGAAGTCGACCAGGAGCGGGATGTCCTGGGTGCGGGAGCGCAGCGGTGGGAGCGGAATCTCGATCACGTTGAGGCGGTAGTAGAGGTCTTCGCGGAATTTCCCCTCGCGCGTCAGCACCGGCAGATCGCGATGGGTGGCGGCGATGACCCGCACATCGACGGTCAGCGTGTGGTTGCCGCCGACCCGCTCGAACTGTTTCTCCTGCAGGAAGCGCAGCAGCTTGACCTGCATCCCGGCCGGGATGTCACCGATCTCGTCCAGGAAGACGGTGCCCCCGGCGGCGATCTCGAAACGCCCGGCGCGCCGCGCCAGCGCCCCGGTGAAGGCCCCGCGCTCGTGTCCGAACAGCTCGCTCTCCAGGAGGGTCTCCGGCAGCGCCGCGCAGGACACCTTCACGAACGGCGCCTCCCGTCGCGGGCTGCGCTGGTGGATCGCCTGGGCGATCAGCTCCTTGCCGGTGCCGCTCTCGCCGGTGATCAGAATCGAGGCCTGGCTCGGGGCGACCTGTTCGACCAGGCGGAAGACATCCAGGATCTGCGTGCTGCGCCCGATGATATTCTCGAAGCGGTACTTCTCGTCGAGCCGCTCGCGCAGGAGCTGGGTCTCGGCGACCAGCCGCTTGCGCTTCAGGATCGACTGGAGGAGATGCTCCAGCTCTTCGACCTCGATCGGCTTGGTCAGGTAATCCTCGGCCCCTTCCCGGAGCGCCTTCACCGCGCTGCGGATCGTGCCGTGGGCGGTCATGATGACGACCGCCACGTCGGGATATCCCTGCCGCACCCGGGCCAGCAGCTCCTGTCCGTCCATGCGGGGCATTTTCAGATCGGTCAGCATCACCTCGGGGGATTCCTGGGCCACGAGCCGGAGCGCCTCCTCCCCCTCAGAGGCCAGCGTCACCTCGTAGCCGTCCTCGCTCAGGATCTGCCCGAGGCTCTTGCGCGCCGCCTCTTCGTCGTCGACGATCAGGATTCGCCCGCGTGTCTCCACCATGGCTCGCCTCAGTTCGCCTTCAGTGTGACCAGGAAGGTCGTCCCCCGGCCAGGTTCACTCTCGTAGGTCAGCGTTCCCCCGTGCGCCTCCACGATGCGCCGGGCGATCGGCAGTCCGAGGCCCGTCCCGCCGCGCTTGGTGGTCACGAAGAAGTCGAAAACATCGAGGCTGGGATCGATGCCGACCCCCGTGTCGGTCACGCCGATCTGGACCGCGTCGCTCGACGCCCGCGTCCAGAGCGTCAGGGTCCCGCCGCTCGACATCGCCTCGATGGCGTTGCGCACCAGGTTGAGCAGCACCTGTTTCATCTTCTCCGTGTCGAGCAGCAGGGACGGCAGCGCCTCGGCGAGACGCTCCGACACGGCGATCCCCTTCACCCGGGCCACCGGGGTCATGAGCCCCAGCACCTCCCGCACGACCTGGGCGGGATCCGCCTCGGTGCGCGCCAGCCGATCGATGGTCGACAACGACAGGAACTCCTCCACCAGTCCGTCGAGCCGGGCGATCTCGCGCCGCGACGTCTCGACCAGATCATTGATCTCCGACCGCTCCGGCGCCGCGAGGCGGCCGGCGCGACGGGACAGCAGGACGAGCTGCAGGCTGATCGAGTTGAGCGGGTTGCGCACCTCGTGCGCCAGGCTCGAGGCCAGGGTGCCGACCGCCGCCAGCCGCTCGGCCCGCATCATGCCGTATTGCGCCTGCTGCAACCTGAGAAACGCTTCCTGGGCCTCGCGATAGAGCTGCGCGTTCTCGATCGCCACGGCCGCCTGCCCCGCCAGTGCGTCGGCCAGATCGATCTCCTCGGGGTTCCAGACGGAGGGGCGGGAGCGGTCGGCCTGGAGCAGCCCCTGCAGACGATCGTGCGACACCAGCGGCACCAGGATGGCGGAGCCGATGTTCCAGCGTCGCGCCAGGTCGCCGTTGGCCCGCGGATCCTCGACAGCATTGTGCATCACCATGCTGCGCCGTTCACGCAACGCCCCCAGGAGGGCGCGCGATCCCACCGCGGCCAGGTCCGCGGGGCGTCCCACCTCCAGGCCGCTCAGAGGCGCGCCGGAGAGATAGGCCAACTGCAGCGGCGCCTCGGCGTCGCCCAGGAAGATGGCGCAGCGGTCGGCCGAGAGCAGGTCGCGCGCGTACTCTCCGACCGCCGCCAGGACCCTGTCGCGCTCCAGGCTGCCGCCGATCGCCCGCGCCAGGGCGACGAGCGCCTGCGCCTCGGCGTTGCGCCGGCTCTCGGCGCGAGCCGTGCGCAGCTTGTCGACGGCGAGGCAGACCTGATGGCCGAACGTCTCCAGGAACTGCAGCTCCTGCCGGCTGAAGACCTGCCCCGACCGGTTGGCGATGTTCATCACACCGAGCGTCCCGCGCTCGAATTTCAGGGGCACGCAGGCATGGGTCATCGGCTCGTGGCCGCACACCAGCTCCGGGAGACGCGGGCACTCGGTGGTGTTGCGCGCCAGCCTGAGCTTCCCGGTGTCGAAGACGTCGACGCACAGACAAACACCCACCCCCTCGGCCCGGGAGCGCCGCACGAACTCCTCCGACACTCCACGCGCCGCCGCCAGCGCCAGCTTGCCGCCGCTCGACTCGCCCCAGAAGATCCAGCCGGCCCCCAGCCCCAGCTTCTCCAGGACCAGGTCGAGCGCCGCCTGCAGCATCTCGTCCTCTCTCCTGAGGCCCGAGAGCCGGCCGGCGACCTCGCGCAGCACCTCCAGCTCGACGTTGCGCCGCGCCAGGAGCTCTCGTTGCTGGCGTCCCTCACCGATCAGGCGGGCCGCGAGGAGCGACGAGCCCAGGGCGCGCGCCGCGAGGCAGGCGACGGCCCGCGCTTCCCCATCCCAATGCGAAGGGCGTTCCAGGACCAGCGCTCCCATCGCCTCGGCGTCCCCCGGCAGGAGCAGGGCGACGCGGGACGGGAGCCGGCGATCCCCCCCCTTCTCCTCGATCGTCTCGAAGTCCGCCAGGGCCTTCTCGCCGGCCCGCGCCGCTTCGGGGCCGGTGGTCCCCCAGGTGGCGGCGACCGCAGCCGGTGCCCCCGGGGCCGGGCGCAGAAGCAGCAGCGACCCGGAGGCCCCCAGGGTCCGGGCGGCCAGGGAGAGCCCCTGGCCGCAGATCTCCTCGTGGCTCGCCGGGGGGGCGGTCAGGCGGACCAGGTCGCCGACCAGCTGCAGCCCTTCGGCCACATCGAATTCAAGCTTCGGCATCTCTCCAGACCCCCGGCATGATCCTGATCATGGCACGACCGGAGCCCCGGCGGTACCTTCTTTGCATACAAGGAGCCCGCAGAGACCAGGGATGGAAACCGACGTCCGCCGCAACCCCGCGCTCCTCAAGCTCGACCTCTACTGTCGCGGCATGCGCCTGGACGACTCCTGCTTCGTCGAGGAGGACGGCGGGCGCCAGATCATGCGGACGCGCGCCGGCCTCGGGAGCGGCCTCGAGCTGATCCTCCCCCACGGTCTCTGGACCAACGTGCCGGTCAGCGAGGCCTTCGCCCTCTCGTCCCCCTACGTCCTGCACAAGGAGGCCGGCTGCTATCTGATCCGCCGGCACGGCGAGAGCGTCCCGGGCGCCGGCGGCGCCCCCCAGGTGATCGCCCAGCGCGCCGAGACGGTGGCTCAGGTCCGACTGGCGCCACGTCCCACCTGGTACGAGCGCGCCACCAGCAGCGGCAAACCGATGACCCGCATCGGCAC
>DASTNM010000221.1:0-20691 GCA_035762745.1 Candidatus Polarisedimenticolia bacterium | reverse complement strand
GCGGACGCAGCGCTACCTCGCCCTCGGCGACTCGTACACCATCGGCGAGAGCGTCGACGTCGCCGAGCGCTTTCCGGACCGCCTGGCGGCGCTCCTGCGGGAGCAAGGCGTGGGGCTCGCCGATCCGACGATCATCGCCCGCACCGGCTGGACGACCGACGAGCTGCAGGCCGGCATTGATCAAGCGGCGCCGGCGGGCCGCTTCGATCTGGTGTCGCTGCTGATCGGGGTGAACAACCAGTACCGTGGACGCGACGCGCAGGAGTACCGCGCGCAATTCCGGGCCCTGTTGCTCCGGGCGATCGACTTCGCGGGGGGTGAGCCGGGGCGCGTGCTGGTGCTCTCGATCCCCGACTGGGGGGTGACGCCGTACGCCGAGGGGCGCGATCGGGCCAGGATCGCGGCGGAGATCGATCGGTTCAACACGATCAATCGCCAGGAGACCGCGGCGGCCGGAGCGGGCTACGTCGACGTGACCCCGGTGTCACGCCGGGCCGCGGACGACAGGTCCTTGATCGCCGCGGATGGTCTGCACCCTTCCGGAGCCCAGTACCTGGCCTGGGCCCGCCTGGCGTTGCCGGCCGCACGCGCCGCGCTGGCTCACGGACGATGAAGCGCCGGAACATCTCCTCCGGGACGAAGTGGGAGCCGATCGTCGGCTACTCGCGGGCGGTGCGCATCGGGCCCCATGTGCATGTCGCCGGCACGACCGCCACCGGTCAGGACGGCCGGATCGTCGGCGCCGGCGATCCCTACGCCCAGACGGTCCAGGCGCTGCGCAACATCGAGGCCGCGTTGCGTCGGGCCGGTGCCCGGCTCGAGGACGTCGTGCGCACCCGCCTCTACGTCGTCAGGATCGACGACTGGCCGGAGATCGGCCGGGCGCACGGCGAATTCTTCGCCTCGATCCGGCCGGCGACCAGCATGGTCGAGGTGCGCCGCCTGATCGCCCCGGAGATGCTGGTCGAGATCGAGGCCGACGCCTACGTCGTCGAGGGCGGGCGGCGGTCCCGCAGGAGACCCCTGAAAGTGCAGTAGAATACACTCTTCCCAGGCGACGGGGACGACGTCATGGCGCAGCGCACGCTGTTCGAGAAGGTGTGGGAATCCCACCTGGTCCGCCGGGAGACGGAGGACACTCCGGCGATCCTCTACGTCGATCTCCACCTGGTCCACGAGGTGACCTCGCCGCAGGCGTTCAGCCTGCTGCGCGAGCGCGAGCTCGGCGTCAGGCGTCCCGACCGCACCGTCGCCACCATGGATCACTCGACCCCCACGACACCGCGCGGCCCCGACGGCCGGATCCCGATCACCGACCCGCAGGCGGCGACGCAGATCGCGCAGCTCGAGGCGAACTGCCGGGAGTTCGGCATCCGCCTGCACGCCCTCGGCAGCGAGCGCCAGGGGATCGTGCACGTCATCGGCCCCGAGCTGGGGTTGACGCAGCCCGGGATGACGATCGTCTGCGGCGACAGCCACACCAGCACGCACGGCGCCTTCGGGGCGCTGGCCTTCGGCATCGGCACGACCGAGGTCGGGCACGTCCTGGCCACGCAGTGTCTCCTTCAGAGCCGCCCGAAGACGCTGGCGATCGGCGTCGACGGCCGGCTGCCGCGCGGCGTGACCGCCAAGGATCTGATCCTGGCGATCATCGCGAAGATCGGCGTCGGTGGCGGGACCGGCCACGTCATCGAGTACCGCGGCCCGGCCATCCGGGCGCTCTCGATGGAGGAGCGTATGACGGTCTGCAACATGTCGATCGAGGCGGGAGCGCGCGCCGGCATGATGGCGCCGGACGACACCACCTTCCAATACCTCGCCGGCCGGCCGCAGGCTCCGCGGGGGACCGACTGGGACCGGGCGGTCGAGGCCTGGAAGCGGCTGCCGGACGACGAGGGGGCCTCCTTCGACCGCGAGGTGACGATCGACGCCTCGACCCTGGAGCCGATGATCACCTACGGCACCAACCCCGGGATGGCGATCCCGGTGCGCGGCGCCCTGCCGGACGTCGGGCGGCAGCCGACTATGGATCGGGCGCTCGAGTACATGGGGCTGCGCCCCGGGCAGCGCCTGTTGGGCCACCCGATCGACGTGGTCTTCATCGGCTCGTGCACCAACTCGCGCCTCTCCGACCTGCGGCTCGCCGCCGGAGTGATGAAAGGGCGTCACGTGGCGCGCGGCGTGCGCGTGCTGGTGGTGCCGGGGTCGCAGCAGATCAAGACGCAGGCGGAAAGCGAGGGGCTCGACCGGGTCTTCCGCGAGGCCGGGGCCGAGTGGCGCGAGGCCGGCTGCTCGATGTGCATCGCCATGAACGGCGACCAGCTCCAGCCCGGCCAGTACGCCGTCAGCACCAGCAACCGCAACTTCGAGGGACGGCAGGGGCCCGGCGGCCGCACCTTCCTCGCCAGCCCGCTGACCGCCGCCGCGTCGGCCATCACGGGGGCGATCACCGACGTGCGGGAGATGCTGGGGTAGCCATGGATCCAATCCGGACTCTGACCGCGCGCTGCGTCGTCGTGAACATCGACAACATCGACACCGACGTCATCATCCCGGCGCGCTTCCTGAAGACCACCGACAAGCGCGGCCTCGGCCGGTGGCTCTTCGCCAACTGGCGCTATGCGCCCGACGGCAGCCCGCGGCCCGACTTCGTCCTCAACCAGCCGGCGGCGCAGGGGGCGCAGGTGCTGGTGGCCGGCGACAACTTCGGCTGCGGCTCGTCGCGCGAGCACGCCCCCTGGGCGCTGCTCGACCACGGCTTCCGCGCCGTCGTCAGCACCTCCATCGCCTCGATTTTCAGGACCAACGCGCTGAAGAACGGTCTCCTGCCCGTGGCCGTCCCGCCCGAATTTCACCTCCGGCTGGTCTCCGAGCCGGGTGCCGTGGTGCGCCTCGACCTCGAGGCCTGCAGCATCACCCTGCCCGACGGCCGGAGCGCTCGTTTCCCGATCGATCCATTCGCCCGCTACTGCCTGCTCAACGGGCTCGACGAGCTCGATTTCCTGCTGCACCAGGACGAGGTGATTTCCGCCTTCGAGAGCCGGTAAGGCACCGCCATGCAGAAGCCGCGCCTGGGGTTCATCGGCCTGGGGATCATGGGGCGTCCCATGGCGGGACACCTCCTCGGCGCCGGTTATCCGCTGACCGTCTTCAACCGCACCCGCGCCCGCGCCGAGGAGATGGCGGCGCAGGGGTGCGCCGTGGCCGAGTCCCCCGCCGGCGTGGCGGCGGCCGCCGAGGTCATCATCACGATGGTCTCCGACTCCCCCGACGTCGAGCAGGTGGTGGCCGGGCCACGCGGCCTGCTCGAGGCGATCCGCCCCGGATCGGTCGTGGTGGACATGAGCACCATCTCCCCGGAGGTGGAGCGGAGGCTGGACGAGGCGCTGCGCGGCCGGGGCTGCGCGCTGGTCGACGCGCCGGTCTCCGGCGGCGACGTCGGCGCGCGCAACGCGACGCTGGCGATCATGGCGGGCGGCGAGGGCGCCGTCGTGGAGCGCGTCAGGCCGATCCTCGAAGTGATGGGACGAAGCGTCACCCACTGCGGACCGGTCGGCAGCGGGCAGATCGCCAAGTTGTGCAATCAGATCCTGGTCGCGGTGACGCTCCTGGGCGTGAGCGAGGCGATCCTGTTCGCCGGACGCAACGGCCTCGACCCGACGCGGATGATCGAGGCGGTCGAGAAGGGCGCGGCGGGATCGTGGCAGCTCACGAACCTCGGACCGAAGATCCTCGCGCGCGACTTCGCCCCCGGATTCATGGTCGACCTCATCCAGAAAGACTTGAGGTTGGTGCTCGAGGCGGCGGCCGGCGCCCGCTCTCCCCTGCCGGCCACCGCCCTGGTCCAGGAGCTGTTCCGCTCGGCCCAGGCCCATGGTGACGGCCGGAGCGGCACCCCGGTGCTCGCCACGGTGCTGGAGCGCTTGGCCGGCGAGCCGCGCTGAGATAGACTCTCGCGTTCCCTCAGGAGGCACACCATGAAACGGCTCGGCATCCCGGTCGCGGTGCGCGGCTTCGTCCGCATTCCCCTGGCCCTGCTCTTCGTGTTCGCCCTGCACCTTCCCGGCGCGACGGCGCGGGCCGCCGATCGGCGGCCGGTCTCCCTGGACGATCTGTTCGCCCTGCGCGACGTGAGCGACCCCCGCGTCTCACCCGAGGGGACCTGGGTGGCGTACACCGTGACGACGAAGGATGCCAAGACCGACAAGGCCGACAGCGACCTCTTCATGACCTCCTGGGACGGAGCGCGCACGGTCCGCCTGACGACCGGCCCCGAGAAGGAGCACACGCCGCGCTTCAGCCCCGACGGGCAGTTCCTCTCGTTCCTGTCGAGCCGCGGCTACGACGCCGACACCGACCAGCTCTGGATCATGAACCGGGCGGGGGGCGAGGCGGAGCGGGTGACCGATCTCAAGGGGGGCGTCACCGACTACGCCTGGTCCCCCGACGGCAAACGGATCGTCCTGGTGGTCGACGATCCCGAGCCGGAGCCCCAGGAGAACAAGACGCCGCGCCCGATCGTCATCGACCGCTTTCAGTTCAAGCAGGACGAGTCCGGTTACCTGGGCCCGCAGCACAGCCACCTCCACCTGTTCGACCCCGTCAGCCGCAAGACCGAGGCCCTGACGTCCGGCGCGTTCAGCGACCTCCTCCCTTCCTGGTCGCCCGACGGCGCCTCGCTCGCCTTCGTCAGCAAGCGCGGGCCCGATCCCGACCGCGACGACAACTGGGACATCTACGTCGTCGGGGCGAAGGGGGGCGCGACGGCGCGGCGGCTCACGGTGAACGACCTGGACGACTGCGATCCCGAATGGGAGAGCGCCCCGCAGTGGAGCCCCGACGGCAAGTCGATCCTCTACCTGCAGGGCGGCCCCCAGAAGCTGATCTATTACGCCGGCTACCAGCTCGCCATCGTGCCGGTCGCCGGAGGCGCGCCGCGCCTCCTGGCCCCCGATCTCGACCGTAACGTCACGCTGCCGCGCTTCGCGGCGGACGGCAAGTCGGTCTATTTCCTCCTGGAGGACGACCGCGACGTCCGCCTCGCCCGCATACCCGTCGGTGGAGGACGGATCGACCGCCTCACCGGCGACCGGCGGGTGATCGTCGCCTACGACCTCGGGCCCGGCGGCCGGATCGCCGTGCAGAGCACGACGCCCGAGGATCCCGACGAGGTCTTCGCCCTGGAGGGCGCCGGACTGCGGGCGGTGTCGCGGCAGAACCGCGACCTGATGGCCAGGCTGGCGCTGGGGACGACCGAAGGGATCGCCTTCAAGAGCAAGGACGGCACGGAGGTGCACGGCCTCGTCGTCAAGCCGCCGGACTTCAAGGCCGGGACGAAGTACCCGACGATCCTCCGCATCCACGGCGGGCCGACCATGCAGTACCAGAACGAGTTCACGTTCGACTGGCAGCTGCTCGCCGCCCACGGCTACGTCGTCGTGACCGCCAACCCGCGCGGCAGCACGGGGCGCGGCGAGGCCTACTGCCGGGCGATCTACGCCGACTGGGGGAACAAGGACGCGCAGGACGTCCTGGCCGCCGTCGACCATGTCGTGGCGCAGGGGATCGCCGATCCCGGGCGCCTCGGGGTCGGGGGCTGGAGCTACGGCGGCATGTTGACCAACTACGTCATCGCCCAGGACACGAGATTCAAGGCGGCGACGAGCGGCGCCTCCATCTCCAACATCCTGGCCGGGTACGGCACCGACCAGTACATCCGCGAGTACGAGGCGGAGCTCGGCACGCCGTGGAGCCACCCCGACCTCTGGGCGCACGTCTCCTTCCCGTTCCTCCACGCCGACCGGATCACCACCCCGACCCTGTTCTTGTGCGGCGACAAGGACTTCAACGTCCCGCTCCTGAACTCCGAGCAGATGTACCAGGCGCTCAGGAGCCTCGGCCGCGACACGCGGCTGGTCATCTACCCGGGCCAGCACCACGGCCTGACGACGCCGAGCTACGTGCGCGACCGGCTGGAGCGCTACCTGGCCTGGTACGACGGCCACCTGATGCCGAAGCCGGCGGGCGGTGTCGCCGGGCATTGAGGGCCGGCCCTCTCCGCGGCAGTGTAGAATGGCGTCCGTGAACAACGTCTACGACAGCGTCGTCGAAGCGATCGGCCGCACGCCGCTCGTCCGCCTCAACCGGGTCGGCAAGGAGACCGGCGCCACCTTCTACGCCAAGCTCGAGTACATGAACCCCGGCCACTCGGTGAAGGACCGCATCGCGGTCCAGATGCTCGACGACGCGGAGCGCAGCGGGGCGCTCAAGCCGGGCGGCACGATCATCGAGTGCACCAGCGGCAACACCGGCATGGGCCTGGCGATGGTCGGCGCGGTGCGCGGCTACCGCACGATCCTGGTGATGCCGGACAAGGTGAGCGGCGAGAAGATCAAGGCGCTGCGCGCCTTCGGCGCCAAGGTGATCACGACCCCGACCGCCGTCCCCCCGGAGGATCCGAGGAGCTATTACTCGGTGGCGCAGCGCCTGCAGCAGGAGAATCCGAACTCGTTCTTCGCCAACCAGTACCACAATAAGAGCAACCCGGCCGCCCACCTCAAGACGACCGGCCCGGAGATCTGGGAGCAGATCGGCGAGCGCCTCGACGCCGTGGTCGTGGCCACCGGCACGGGCGGCACCCTGACCGGGATCGCCCGCTACATCAAGCCGCGCAGGCCGCAGGTGCGCATGGTGCTGGTCGATCCCATCGGCTCGATCCTGCACGAGTACTTCAAGACCCGGAAGGTGGCGAAGTCGTTCAAGACGTACAAGGTCGAGGGGTTCGGCGAGGACTTCATCCCGTCGAGCCTCGACATCGAGATGGTCGACGACTGCTACCAGGTGACGGACAAGGAGTGCTTCACGACCGCCCGCGAGCTGACCCGCAAGGAAGGGCTCTTCTCCGGCGGCTCGGCCGGCGGCGCCGTCTGCGGCGCGATCAAGTTCGCGCGCGACCACCCGGAATGCCGGACGATCGTCGTGCTCCTGCCCGACTCGGGCTCACGCTACCTGAGCAAGCTGTTCGACGATGACTGGCTGCGGGAGAACTCGTTCCTGGACGAGGAGGAGACCTACGGGCGCCTGCGCGACATCATGGAGCGCCAGAAACATCCCCTCATCGCGGCGCGACCGGAGGACGGCGTGCAGACCATCATCCGGATGATGAAGAAGCACGGCATCTCCCAGGTGCCGGTCCTGGACGGCGTGCGACTCGTCGGCATCATCTCGGAGGTCGATCTGCTGAACGCCCTGCTCGCCGACCCGGCCAGCGTCGACCGCCCGGTGGCCGACCTGGTGGATCAGAACTACGTCATCGTCCCGCCCGACACGCCGATCAGCCGCCTCGGCTCGGTGTTCTCCGCGGGGAAGGTCGCCCTAGTCCAGGAAGGCGGGGAAGTCCGCGGCGTGGTGACCAAGATCGACCTGATCGATCACGTCGCCGGGCTGATGCGCTGAGCGACCGCTCAGGGCTTCTCGATCATGATGCGAACCGTGGCCGGACCGGCGGGCAGCACCAACGCCTGGCCGCGGGGAACTGAACCGGCCTGCGTGGTGGCGGCCTCGAGGCGCTCGACGCGGCCATCGACCTCGATCCCCTCCGCGCCACCGGTGATCGCCACGATGCGCAGCCGGGAGGGCGGATCGCTCCCCAGGTCGTCGCGCACGACGATCGCCATCTCGCGGCCGAAGTCGACGCCCGTCGCCGGCATCGCGGGGAGGAAGGCCGACCACTCTTCGGCCGACCGGATCACCAGGTGGTCGCGTCCCAGATCGGGAGCGCGGTCGACGGGGAGAATGCGGAAGACGATAGCCGCCGGGGCAAGCTCCGGGGAGGAGGCCGGCGGCGCCGTCGCCGGGGCCGCGCCGGCCCCGGGCGGCGACATGGCTTGGGCCCGATCGGCGGTGGCGGACGCGGCCGGGACCGGCGACCCGGCATTCGTCTTCGCCCCCACGTCGTTCTTCGCCGCGGCGACCGGCGCCGGTGTCTCCGCCGCGTTCGCCACCGGCTCCGACTTGGCCTCCGTGGGAGGGGGCGGGGGCGGCACCGTCTGCGCCCCCATCAACCCGCTCAGCGGTGATCGATCGATCCCCGGCCGCTCCCGGGCGGTCTGAGTCTCCACGACGCGGGTCTTGTCGACGCGGGGCGCCGACTTCTTCGGCGCACGACCCGCCACCCCCCCGGCCGCCTTGCCTGTGTCGGCCCCTCCGGCGAGGTAGCCGAGTGAGCGCAGCGCCTGGGTCGTCTCCGCGTCGGCCGCCTCGTCCATAGCCTTGTCCCGATCGCGGCCGGCCTGCTGCCGCGACCGTGATGGGGCGCGCCGCGGCGCCTCCGCGGGCCTGTCCGTCGACGCGACCCCCTCCGCCACTTCGGGCGGCGGCGACGGGCGCAGATGCGGACGCAGGATCACCACCAGGGCGACCGCGAAAGCGGCGCCGAGCGCCGCCAGCGGGAGACCGCGCCGCCACCAGAGAATAGGCCGCGGCGTCCGTCCCGGAACGCTCCCGTCCACCGCCGGGTGGGATGCTGCATCACCCCGCTCCAGAGCCCGCTGCAGGCGCGTCGCGGCCCGGTCGGCGTAGCCGCGCGGCAGCGGCGGCGCCTCTTCCTGGAACTCCAGCGTCAGTCCGCGGTGGAACTCGACCGCCTCGCGCAACGCCCCGTCGGCCTCGAGCAGGCGCTCGAACTCCGCCCGCTCGGCGCCACCGAGTCGGCCGTCGAGGTACAGGTTCACGGTCTCTTCCAGCAGCGGGTCGAGGTGACGCGTCATGAGTTTCTCATCTCTCCATCAGCGCGCGGACGCGCTCCCGGGCCCGCGCCAGGCGGGAGCGCACCGTTCCGATCGGGATCCCGAGGGACGCGGCGATCTCCTCGTACTCGAGCCCCTCTCCCACCCGCAGGACCAGGACCGCCCGGAAATCGGGGTGCAGGCGCATCAGCGCCCGCTGGAGCTTCTCGGCATGCTGGTGCCGTACCAGTCTCTCGTGCGGGCCAGGCGACGGGTCGGCCAGGCGGCCGGCGGGCCCGCCGCCGTCGCTCCCCGGGGCGCCGCGCTCCACGCCGGCCTCCGCGCTGCGCGATCCGAACAGAGGCACCATGCGCCAGCGCCGGCGTCGGCGCAGGTGGTTCTTCCAGAGGTTGAGGAGCGCCCGGTGCAGGTAGGTGTAGAAGTCCGCCCGTCCCTCGAACCGGGTGGAGGCGATGTAGCCCCGCACCAGCGTCTCCTGCGACAGATCCTCGGCGTCGGCGCGGTCGCCTGTCAGCCGGAAGGCCAGCAGGAACAGACGGCGGCCGTGCTTCCGGACGATCTCCTCGAAGTCGAGCCGGGCGGCCGGCTTCGTCCCGGCCGCGCCGTCCGCCTGGGATCCCACCTCGGATATCCACCTCTCGGCCTCTTGGACTCCCGAGCCGGCGGAGAGTTCCGCGCCTGCGTGGGATTCGGGTTTCTCGTCGCGGTCGTCGTTCATCGGGGTAGGGCCCCGTGCGCCGGGGTCAGGGTTTTCCGGGACCTTTGCCGGAACCCTTGCCGCCGGTCGTGCGACGGATCGTGTAGAGCCGGCGGTGCGGGTTGGGCGGCGGCTCGGGGGCCGGTGGCTGCTCCTCCACCGGCTTGGCGATCCCCTTCAGGACCTCGTCGAACAGCTTCTTCGTCTCGCTCTTGCGACGCGTGGGCAGCTGGCCGTGGCGGAACTGATGCTCGGAGAGGCAGGTATTGCAGCGGACCTTCTTGACCTCGTCGCCGACCATGCCGACGACGCCGTGGTTCATGATCAGGCGGCAGCGGGGACAATAGTCGTCGATGACGTCGCCCAACCGGACGCGGCGCTGTTCCATAAGAGAGGGTCCCCCGAGGTTCGGGTGCGGGCAGGGGATGCCATATTAGCCTGTCCGACCCCAAACCGCAATGCCGTCGCGGCTTCGGGCCGATCCCCTACGGGGCCTCCGGAGGCGGTGCCGCGAAAGCGACCGGCGGCAGCGATCCGACCCGGAGCCGGTATGGCCCGGCGGACGCGGAGACCTCGAAGACCAGCACCGCCGGCAGGGCGGAGGCCGCGCCGCCGTCGTCCGGCTCGATGGCGATCTCCCCCCCACCCGTGAGCTGGATCGTCTCCCCCAGGGACTCCGCCAGGGCGCCCAGAGGAGATGCGATCTTCCCCGCGGCATCGACCAGGTGGACCTCCGAGGCGGCCCCGCCGATCCGCAGCGCCAGATGCTTCGGCGCCGGGCGCCGGTCCTTGAGAAGGAGAGTCACGGAAAGGAAGACCGACCCCGCGGCCGGCCGGCGGCCGGCGAACGACTCCTCCCGCGCCACCCTTGCGATCTGCAGCTCCAGGTCGTGGTCCGCCACCGTCTCCCCGGGGCCCGCGGGCACAGTCCCGCCTCCCTTGACGTAGCGGTCCATGTGCCGGAGCGTCCGGTTGAAGACATCCCTCTGGTGGGATGGCTCCTCGAACCCGTGCCCCTCGCGCGGGTAATGCACGAACTCGACGGGCTTCCCGAGCTGACGCAGGGCGGTCCACATCTCACGCGAGTTGGAGAGGTTGGTGTTGTCGTCCGCCTCGCCGTGCAGGATCAGGACCGGGGTCTTGACCTTCCGGACGAAGCGGGCCGGCGAACGCGACAGGTACAGGTCCCAGTCGTCCCAGTAGTGCGCCCTCAGGTAGTCGGGCTCCCATTGGCTGTAGAAGGAGTTGCTGTAGTCGCTCACCAGGTTCCAGATGCCGTACCACGAGACCGCCCCCTTGAACCGGTCGGTCTGGGTGATCGCCCAGTTGGTCATGTAGCCGCCATACGACCCGCCGAAGATCCCGAGCCGCTCCGGGTCGGCGACTCCCAGGGCGATCACCTTGTCGACGCCGGTCATCAGGTCCTGGAAATCGCCGCCGCCCAGATCCTTCAGGTTGGCCGTCTCCCAGGCGTTGCCGTACCCGGTGCTGCCCCGGAACTCGACCAGGAGGACCGCGTAGCCTTGCGCGGCGTAGGCCTGCCGGTCGTCCAGCAGGATGTTCGGGTCACGCCACTGGGGCCCGCCGTGCGGGTAGACCAGGAGCGGCACCCGGGCCCCGGCCTTGCCGTCACGCGGCCGCACCAGGATTCCCTCGACCTCCCGGCCGTCGGCGCTCTTCCATCGAATCACTTCCGAGGGGGCGATCTCCCAGTCGCGCGTCTGCGGGTTGAGCGAGCCGACCTGCCGCACGCCCGAGCCGTCGAGAGCCGCGACGTGGATCTCAGGCGCCTCGGTCGGCCCCTGGTTGACGAAGACCAGGCGCCCCGCGCGGCCGTCCGCCATCCCGGCGACCGGCGAGGCGCAGGTGCGCCGTCCGCCGACCAGCTCGCGCCCCTCGCCGCCGGCGACGTCGAATCGCCAGATCGGCCCGTCGGTGCCGCGGTGGACCACGGCGAGGATTCCCTTCCCGTCGGGGGACCAATGGATCTGGTCGTCCTCGTCGATGTCGCGATCCGAGCGCTCACCGAGGGGGCGCGGCTCGCCGCCTCCGACCGGGACGACGAACAGAGTGGGGCGAGAGAAGGAGACTTCCGGGATCGCCGGAGCGACGAACGCCACCAGGCGCCCGTCCGGCGACAGGCTCACCTGCTTTTCCGAGCCGGCGCGCGAGGTGAGGCGGCGGCTCGACCCGGCGGCGACGTCGAGAACGTAGAGATCGAAGGCGTTCTCGCCACCGGCGGCGCCGGTCAGGTTGGTGCTGTAGACGACGGAGCGGCCGTCGGGAGCCACGGCGAAGGGGGGCTCGACGCCGTAATCCCCCTCGTTGATCCGCCGCGCCGTCCCGTCCTCGCGCTCGACGCTCCAGAACTGCAGGCGGCGCACCTCTGCGGACTCCACCACGCCGTCGTTCCTGGCGTCGAGGTCCTTCTCCGCCAGGGTCCGCTCGGCGGGGCTCTTCTCCTCTTCCGCCAGGACGATCAGCCCGGATCCGTCGGGGATCCAGGCGTAGTCGGTGACCCCGCGCGGCAGGTGGGTGAGGTGCCGCGCCTCGCCGCCGGCCACGGGCAGCAGCAGAACCTGGGAGAAGGAGGCTTCGTCGTCGGCGTCGGTGTGCGCCGTGCCGCCGGCCGTCTCTCCCGACGGATCCGGCGACAGGAAGGCGATGAAGGTGCCGTCCGGAGAAAAGCGCGGATCGGCGGCCCCCTCGTCGCGGTGAGTGAGCTGGCGCGTCGCGCCGTCCGGCAGCGACAGGAGGTGGAGCTGCCGGACATAGCGGGCGCTCTCGGCGTCGTAGGTGCGCAGCGCGAAGACGACCCGCCGGCCGTCCGGCGACAGGGACAGCGGGCCGGGGACCCGGGCGGCGATCAGATCGTCGATGCCGATCGGCCGCGTCGCGCCGGCCGCGCGCGTCAGGGCGCACAGGCCGAGCAGGAGCATCAGGATGGAACGACGCGGGGACGGCGGGAGGCCGACGCGGGAGCTCATCGAGGGGCGTATGATAGCACGCCCATGGAGAGCGACACCGCGAGCGCCGGGCTGCCGGACGCCGGGCCGCCGGACCGGCCGGTCCGCTTTCCGGCGATCGCCCGCGCCTGCTTCCATCTCGACTGGATCTTCGCGCTCTTCTGGGCGATCTACCTGCTCGGGCCGGACGCTCTCGGGCTCTGGGGCCCGGAGCGCGGCGGCATTCTCTACGCGACGTTCACGGCGTCGTTCTTCCTGCTCCACTTCGTTCTGATGTCGACCGGGATCATCGCGCTGTTCGTCGTGATCATCGAGATCTACGCCGAACGGCCGGTCCGCGGCTTCGCCGGCGTTCTGGTCGCCCTGGCGCTGCCGATCGTCTCTTTCCTCTGGTTCGCGGGGCGCTATCTGCTGGAGGTCGACCGCTGGCTGCGGGGCTAGTGTCCGGCCTCAGGAGGGCGCGAGAAGACCGCGGATCGACTCCTCGAGCGTCGCCGTATCGACCAATCCGACGAACTTCTGCCGCAACCGCCCGCTCTGGTCCAGGATCAGAGTGACCGGGATCGAGGAGGGATCGCCGAGCAGGGCCCGGATCTGCGGATTGATCATCCCGTTGGGGTAGCGCATCGGGATCTCGTGCAGGAACGTGGCGACGTCGGCCGGGCTGTCGTCGACCGAGATCCCAACCACGACCACCCCGCGATCGCGATAGCGGTCGTAGAGCGCGTTGAGGTGCGGAATCCCCATGCGGCAAGGGCCGCACCAGGTGGCCCAGAGGTCGAGCACCCGCACCTTGCCGCCGAAGTCCGCGAAACGGATGTCGCGTCCCTGCGGATCGCGCATCACCACCGCGAGCGTCGGATCGGGAGCCTCGTCCGCGGCGCGCCCGGCCGGGACGGCGATGCCCGCTCTCGCCCCGCCTCCCCGGCCGGCGCCGCCCGAGCAGGCGCCCAGCGCCCAGAGGAGATTGAAGGCCGCCAGAGCCGCGGCGCCGCGCCACGTGCCGTTCATCGAGCGGCCGAGAGCGACGCCGCCGGAGCCGCCGCGAAGCTGATGATCGAGATCGCGGGCGGCTTCCAGCTCGGGTGGTCGTGGACGCGGAAGCCGAGGATGAACTCTCCCTTCACCCCGCGGTACTCCTTGAAGAGGCGGCGCAGCTGGTTCCCTTCGAGGACCTGGTAGGAGGCGTTCGTCCCCGACACACGGAAGGTGATGCGTCCCTGCGGGCCGAGCGCGAAGCGGCCGAGCGCCATCAGGGTGCACTCCCCCGCGGCGCTGAAGCCGGCGTGCGCGATCCGCTCCTTCACCTGCTGGACGTTGAGCGATTTCCCCTCGGCCGCCTCGATCTTCACCAGCCCGGTCGCCAGGTCGGCGGTGACGCCGCCGACCCCGTCGAGGCGTCGGATCGATTCCTCGACGCCGCGCGTGCACAGGGCGCAGGTCATGCCGCTCACCGGGATGACGACACTCTGCACCCCGGCGCCCGCCGGCGCCGGGAGCAGCAGCGCCGCCGCGAGGGCGGCCACGGCGCCCGACCTGGAACCGGACCGAAGACGATTCTGCAGTATGCTCATCGGGGACTCCACGCAGACGATAGTGTGCCGGACCCCGGAAGGCAAGGGAACCGGCCGTCAAAGTCCTATCGGGGGATCATGGGGGGGGCGATCCTGGGCTCTGAGGCCGGGCGCGACGTGAGGCGGTCCGGCGCCGCCGGACCGCGGGCGTGGGTGGCGTCGCGGCCTCTGGCGGTCGTCCTGATCGCCGCGCTGCTCTTCCGCGCCGTCTACCTCGTTCTCTATGCCCGCGGCAGCATCTTCTTCGATGGGCTGATCCTCGACTCGCAGGTCTACGACGCCTGGGCGAGGGCGATCGCCGGCGGTCAGTGGCTCGGGAGCGAGGCGTTCTACTTCCCCCCCCTCTACCCCTATCTCCTCGCCGTCGCCTTCCGCCTGTTCGGCCATTCGTTCATCCTGATCTATCTCGGCCAGGCCTTCCTCGGTCTGATCAACATCGCTCTCATCCACGCCATCGGCTCCAGGACCTGCGGCCCCCGCGTCGGCCTTCTCGCCGCCGCCGGCGCGGCGCTCTACGCCCCGCTGCCGTTCTTCGAGACCAAGCTGCTGACGACGACGCTGGGGCTGACCCTCGACCTCGTGGCTCTGTGGCTGCTGGTGCGGGCGGAGGATCGATCGAGGGCCGGAGGCGGGGGGACGGCGTGGCTCCTCGCCGGGCTCCTGATCGGCCTCGCCGCCGTCTGCCTGCCGGCGACGGTGATCCTGGCGCTCCTCTACGCGGGCGCCCTCACCCTGAAGGCACTCGTGGCGCGGGGCGGCGGCGCGGAGAAGGGTTCCGCGCGCGGCGCCCCGGCCGCCGCCCTGCTGCTCGCCGGGACCTTCCTCGGCCTGTCGCCGGTCCTGGCGCACAACCTGTACGTCGCCGGCGATCCGCTGTTGCTGTCGGGACAGGGCGGGATCACCTTCTACCAGGGAAACCACAAGGGCGCCCTCGGTCTCTACAGCGTGGTCCCGGGATTCAGCGGAGCGCCCGAGCGGCAGGCCGAGGAGGAGAAGGCGATCGCCGAGCGCGAGACCGGGAAGACGCTGCGCCGCTCCCAGGTGAGCGCCTACTTTCTCGGCCGGGGCCTCGCCTTCATCACCGGATCGCCCGGTGCGTGGCTGGCCCTCGAGGCGCGCAAGGCGGGCGCCCTTCTGGGCGACTACGAGGCCTCGACCGAGTACAGCCTCTACCTCGAGCGTGAGCAGGTGCCCTGGCTCTACCTGGCCTGCCTGCCGTTCGCGGCGATCGCCGGCGCCGGTCTCGCCGGGCTGATCTTCGATCGCCGGACCACCCGGCGCGGGGGCGCGGCCCTGGGGATCTACACTCTGCATGCCGCCGCCGTGCCGCTTCTCTTCTACGTCTCGTCGCGCTACCGCATGCCGCTGGTCCCCGCCTTGCTGATCTACGGCGCCCTGTTCGTCGACCGGACGCTGGACGCCATGCGGCAGGGAGCCGCGCTGCCGGTGGCGCGCGCCCGGGCCCTCGCCGCGGCGCTCGGCGTGGCGCTCGTCTCCTTCTTCCCGCTCGGGGCGCCGATGGTCACGGCGGAGGCCAACGTGCACTACAACATCGGCAACCTCCTTGCCGAGCGCGGTCGGCACGAAGAGGCGATCGCGGAGTTCGATCGCTCGCTCGCCGAATGGCCGGAGAACAGCTACGCGCTCATCAACCGCGGCAACAGCCTCGACCGCCTGGGGCGTGAGGATGAGGCGCTGGCTTCCTATCGGAGAGCCGAGGAGGCCGATCCGCGGTTCTTCAAGACCTACCAGGCCCAGGGAGTGATCCTCCACCGCCGCGGCCGCCTGGCGGAGGAGGAGGCGGTCTACCGCCGCGGCCTGGCGGCCGGCGGCGCCGAGGCGAGGTATCTTCTCGGCCTCGTCCTGGGCCAGCAGGGTCGGAGCGAGGAGGCGCTGCGGGCGTTCGAGGAGGCGGTGCGGATCAACCCCCGTCACGCCCACGCCCAGGCCCGTCTGGGCGCGCTCTACGCCGCGCGAGGCGACGCGGCGCGGGCGCAGGCCCATTTCCGCGCGGCCCTCGAGGCCGACCCGTCCGAGGCGACCGCGCGCGCCGGGCTCGCCCGCCTGGGCGGCTAGGAGCCGGCCCGGGCAATCGCCACGGCCGGGCGCGCCGCGAGGCCGGCCCGGGATCCGCTGTGCTACGATCCGTGGGCCATGGAAACGATCCGACCCGAGACCGGCACGGAGACCCGGACCGAACGGCCCGGCACGGCCGAGAAGTCCGCGATCTACCGCACCTTCTGGCGCAAGCTCGACGCCGCTCTCACGACGATGGAGGGGGCGCCCAGCCTGATCGGCACGCTCGAGGAGATCATCAGGACGCTGTTGCGCGACTTCCGGCAGGAGTTGAAGTTCGTCGCGGGTCGTCTGTACGAGAAGGTCAACGGCGATTCTTTCGTGCTCCGCCGCTGGGTCGGCGACAACCCGCCCGACAAGCTGGGTTACCGCGTGCCGATCACCTACCCCGCCGTGCAGCTTCTTCTCGAGCGCGGCATCCTGATCCTGAAGGAGAGCGACCCCGAGTTCGATCGCACGATTGAGGACCCGCTCGGCGTCACCATCTTCGCCGCCATGACCCTGGGCGAGGACAACCGCTACCTCCTGTCGTTCAGCCTCGGGGGAGATCTCGACCGTGAGAAGACGCTCTACCTCCTGTCCGCCATCCAGCACGTGGTCGGCCAGAAGATCCGCCAGCAGCGCCTCTACAACATCATGGAGGAGGCCCGGCTGATCCAGATGTCGCTCCTCCCGAAGGCCTCACCGACCTTCCTGCACTACGACATCTTCGGGCGCTCGGTGCCGGCGGACGTGGTGAGCGGCGACCTGTTCGACTTCATCCAGATCTCCGAGCGCATCCTCGGCCTCGCCGTCGCCGACGCGTCCGGTCACGGCCTGCCCGCGGCGCTGCAGGCGCGCGACGTCATCACGGGGTTGCGGATGGGGATGGCCGAGGACCTCAAGATCGTCAGCACGGTCGAGAAGCTCAACAGGGTGATCAACCGCTCGACGCTCGCCACGCGCTTCGTGTCGCTGTTCTACGGCGAGCTGGAGAAGAACGGCAACTTCATCTACTGCAACGCCGGGCACCCGCCCGGCCTGCTCTATGAGCAGGGGAGGTTCCAGGAGCTCGGTTTAGGCGGCCTGGTGCTCGGCCCCGACCCGGATGCCCAGTACGACCGGGGTTACACGCGCGTCGAGCCCGGGGCGACGGTCGTCCTCTACACCGACGGCATCACCGAGGCGACCGATTCTTCCGGCGAGTCGTTCGGCGTCGATCACTTGAAGGAGATCGTGGCCGGCAACCCCGGGGTGCCGGCGCGGGCGCTCACCGATCTGATCTTCCAGAGAGTCGAAGCCTTCTCGCGCCGCAGCCGCCCGCGCGACGACCAGACGGTGGTCGTGGTGCGTCATCCCGCCCCGCAGTAGGCCCGCGGCGATGCCCGACTACACGCAGTGCGGATTCTGGCTGGAGACGGCCCGCGACGACCTGACGCCGCGCCCGACCCTCGACGGCTCGTGCGACGCCGACGTGGCGATCCTCGGCGCCGGATTCACCGGCCTGTGGACCGCCTACTACCTCCTCAAGGCCCAACCGTCGCTGCGTGTCGTGCTCCTCGAGCGCGAGATCGCCGGCTTCGGAGCCTCCGGGCGCAACGGCGGCTGGTGCTCGTCGAAGCTGAACATCGGCATCGACGCCGTCGCCCGACGCCACGGCGAGGCGGCGGCCAAGGCCGTGCAACGCGCCATGTACGACACGGTGGACGAGGTCGGGCGGGTGTGCGCCGCGGAAGGGATCGACTGCGGCTACACCAAGGGGGGCGCGCTCTTCCTGGCCCGCGGCCCGGAGCAGGTCGCCTCCCTCGAGGAGCTGGCGGGGATCTATGAGCGCTTCGGCTTCGGCGATCGCCACCGGGTGCTCGACGCGGCCGCCACCGCCGAGCGAATCCGCGTGCGCGGCACGGTGGCCTCGATGGCCTTCTCGAGCTACGCCACGCTGCATCCGGGCCGGCTGGTGCGCGGCCTGGCACGAGTCGTGGAGCGTCTGGGCGCCCGCCTCCACGAGCGCACGGAGGTCACCGGCTTCACGCCGGGGAGGCATCCCGTCCTGCACACCCCACGCGGCGACGTGCGGGCCGGGCTGATCGTGCTGGCGGGCGAGGCCTACCTGACCCGCCTGCCTCCGTTGCACCGCGCCCTGCTGCCGATCTACTCCCTCATCGTCCTGACCGAGCCGCTCCCCGACTCGCTCTGGTCGGAGATCGGATGGCGGGCGCGCGAGTGCGTGGCGTCGTTCCGCCTGACCATCGACTACCTGTCGCGCACCGAGGACGGCCGCATTCTCTTCGGCGGGCGCGGCGCGCCCTACCGCTTCGGCTCGGCCATCGCCGACGCCTACGACCGCGACGAGCCCACGCACGAGATGCTGCGACGGACGGCGCGCGAGTGGTTTCCAGGGCTCGCGGGGGTTCGTTTCACGCACGCCTGGGGCGGACCGCTCGGCATGCCGCGCGATTGGATGCCGACGATCGGCTGCGACCGGGCCACCGGCGTCGCCACCGCCCGCGGCTACACCGGCCACGGCGTGTCGGCGTCCAACCTCGCCGGGCGCACCCTCGCCGACCTGATCATCGGCCGCACCTCCGACCTGACGGCGCTGCCGATGGTCGGCCACCGCTCCGCGCCCTGGGAGCCGGAGCCGCTGCGCTGGCTCGCGGTGCGCTACATCCAGCAGGCGTTCGGCCGGATCGACGCCCGCGCCGCCCGCACCGGGCGGCCGCCCACCGGCCGAAGCATCGCCGAGTGGCTCAGCCGCCCCTGAGCGGAACCGCGCCTTCTAGCCGGATTTCCCTGCGAACTTCTCGGCCCAGCGCACCCGACCCGTCATCTGCATCACCACGAACAGGCTGACGATCGAGCCGATGGTGATCGACAGGCCGGTGAATCCCTTGAAGAAGAAGGCGTAGGAGAACAGCACGAGGTAGATGAGCTGCGCCAGGCCGGCCTCCACCGCCGCGAAGCGCACCCCGACGACCAGCCGCAGGTAGCTGATGACGAGAAAGATCGACACGACCGAGCAGATGACGAAGGCGGCGTGGATCGAGATGTGATCGACGAGATACGCCATCAGGAGATGGAAGGAAAAGAAGGCGCAGCCGAGGAAAAGATAGTTCATCGGGTGCAATTCGATCCCCCGCAGCGTGGTGATGATGAACATCAGGAAGAAGAAGAAATAGAGCGACACGGGGGCGAAGAGGCTGATGCGCGCCGCCAGCGGCCCGGGCTGCAGCTTCTCCGGCATCACCATGCCGATCTGGAAGCCGGAGACCAGGTTCTTGTAGGCCCAGGTCAAGTCCCAGCCGCCGGCCGTCTCCTGCTTCTCGGATGGAGACAGCGTCTCGGGAGGGAAATCGATCTCCTTGAAGTTGGTCGTCATATGCAGGACGAAGTCGCGCACCTGCGCCACCTCCTGGCCGAAGTTGTAGCGCCAGGTGTCGAGCCCCTGCGAGCGGTAGGCGACCTTGAGCAGCGCCGTCTTCCCGGCGCCGACCCGGGCGGTGGCGCGCGCCTGGCGGGTGACCGACCCGTCCTCGCCGCTCTCCGAGTCGCCCGACCCTTGCTCCTCGTCGGCGGCCGTGTCCGCGCGGCTCGTCCCGGTCACCACCGTCAGCGGCCGACCATCGAGCGTGAACGACAGGTCGTCGTAAATCGCCTGGCTGGTCGGGAAGTCGAGGGCGAAGGTGACCGAGCGCTCGTCGGCGCTCTCGTTCCGGAAGGCGTAGGTGCCCGAGAAGGCGACCTTGTAAGTGCTGTACCAGAGGAGGCCCTTCTGCCGGTGCTCGAGGTCGAGCCTCACCTCGATCCGGCTGCTCTCGAGCGGAAGGGGCGTCACGACCTTCCGCTTGAGCGTGCGGACGATCTTCCGCCCCTCCTCCGCCGTCTCGATCGTGCGCGTCACGAAACGCGCATAACGCGCCTCGGGCGGGGTCTGGGACTGCGGCGCCCCCCAGGTCGAGACGACGTTGCTCTTCAGCTCCTGCTTCGAGGCGTCGGTGCGATAGAAGATCGTCGCGCCCAGGACGAACCAGGCGATCGACAGGCAAACGAAGATGAAGATGATGGCGACCAGTCTCTTGACCATGAGGGGGACTCCTTTCCGTCCTTCAAAGATAACGCCATCCCGTCGCCGGTCAAGTGGCGCCGACCCCGAGGTATCCCCAGCCTGAGGCGCCGTGCCCTGCGCCCGCCGGGGACGGGTCCGGTTCGCTGCGCGAACCTCCCCTCGGCTCGCCTCGCTCCGCCCACCGCGCGGAAGGGCGCGCGGTGGGGCCCCATCGCTCGGTCTCGCACGCCCCGGCGGACGCAGGGCACGGCGCCTCTCGCCGGGAACGCCTCGATTGCTCCACGTTAGGGCTGCTCTCGAACCCGATCCCAGTGCTCCCTTCTCGAGAGTAGAGATCTCTAGGACTCGGGACCTGAGGTACCGACGGTGCCGGGCGGCGCCGCGCCCGTCGGCGGTTTGTGCCGATCCGGGCGCGGCGACCGCGTGCCCCGCGAGGCGGTGGCTCGCTGCCCCATCTGGGGATGCCTCAGGGTCGGGGCCACTTGACCGGCGACGGGATGGCGTTATCTTTGAAGGACGGAAAGGAGTCCCCCTCATGGTCAAGAGACTGGTCGCCATCATCTTCATCTTCGTTTGCCTGTCGATC
>DASTNM010000220.1:0-13504 GCA_035762745.1 Candidatus Polarisedimenticolia bacterium | reverse complement strand
AGGAGGCCGGCCTCAAGGCGTATCTCGATGAGTGGGTCTACGGCCTGCCGGACCGCGCGGCGTATATAAAGAAGATGGGGGCGCGCCACCGGGAGCTCCTGGCCGACCGGCAGATGTGCGAGCCGGTCAATTACGGGTTCTGATCGGGAGAGGGCATGCCGGGATTCACGACGTCGGAGCTGATGGTCTCGCGGGCGGCCAAGGAGCTGAAGAACGGCGACGTCGTGTTCGTCGGCATCGGCGTCCCGTCGCTGGCGGTGAACCTCGCCTACCGGATGCACGCCCCCGGGCTGTGCATGATCTACGAGTCGGGGGCGGTCGGCTGCGTGCCGACGCGCCTGCCGATCTCGATCGGCGATCCCTGCCTGGTTACCGGATCGCTCGCGGTCGTGCCGATGCTCGACGTCTTCAACCTTTACCTCCAGAGGGGGCTGATCGACGTCGGCTTCCTCGGCGGCGCCCAGGTCGACCGCTTCGGAAACATCAACTCGACCGTCATCGGCGACTACCGGAAGCCGAAGGTGCGCCTGCCCGGCAGCGGCGGCGCCTGCGAGATCGCCGCCCTGGCGAAGAGGGTGGTCATCACGATCGCCAACTCGAAGCGCACCCTGCCGGAGCGGGTCGACTTCGTCACCAGCCCCGGCTACCTGGGCGGCGGGCGCGAGCGTGAATCACTCGGTCTTCAGGGAGGGCCCGAGCTCGTGATCACCGACATGGGGGTCTATCGCTTCGATCCCGAAACGCGCGAGATGGTGCTGGTCTCGCTCCATCCCGGCATCACCGTAGGGACGATCAAGGAGAACATCGGCTGGGACGTGAAGGTGGCGAACGATCTGACCGAGACACCACCTCCCGGCCCCGAGGAGATCCGCATCATCCGCCGTGAGCTCGACCCCCAGGGGATCTTCCTGAAATCGAAGGCCGTGTGACGTGAAGCGCTCCTCCCCGTCCCACTCGAGGCGCCGCTCCAGGAGCCGCAAACCCCGCGGGGCGAGCCGCCGCGCGCCCGGCAAGAGGCGCGGCAAGAAGCTGGTGCTGGCGGCGCAGGCGATCGCCGTCGCGACCGCCAAGGCCGCCGCGTCGCTCAAATCGACCCTCGCGGACGAGCCGGTCATCGCCGCCGACGACGTGATCGACGAGGCGATCAACGAGGCGGAGGAGATCAACCTGCTCCTCGACGAAGGGGAGGAGGAGGGGCCCGAGCCGCTCGACGAGGAGGATCAGTACTTCCTCAAGGGGACGGGGTCCACCCGTTCCCGTCCGCGTGTCCGCCCCGCCCCGGCGATCGCCGCGAAAGGGGGCCCGGCACCGGACGCCACCGGCCGCGGGGTGCGCGCCGCCGCTCCAGAGGCGGGAGCGGCGAGCGGGGCCGCGCCCGTCGCGCCGCATCTCTTCCCACGCAACCTGCGCACCCGCTACCCGATCGCCGTCAAGGCCGCGGGGGTCTGGATACACGACAGCGAGGGGCGCAAGTACCTGGACGGCTGCAGCGGCGCGGTCGTCTGCTCGATCGGCCACGGCGTGCCCGAGATCGCCGCCGTCATGACCGCGCAGGCGAAGCGGCTCGCCTTCGCCCACTCGTCGCAGTTCATCAGCCACGAGACGATTGGCCTCTCCGAGCGGATCGCCGCCCTCTGCCCCGGCGATCTGAGGACCGGCGGGCGTGTCTACCTCGTCTCCGGCGGCAGCGAGGCGGTCGAGACGGCGATCAAGCTGGCGCGCCAGTACCACCTCGACAGCGGCAACCCCGGCAAGCACAAGGTCATCGCCCGCTGGCAGTCGTACCACGGCAGCACCATGGGGGCGCTCGCGGTGACTGGCAACGTGGCGCGCCGCGATCTCTACGCGCCGATGTTCGCCACGATGCCGCACATCCCGCCCTGCTACTGCTACCGCTGCCCCTATACCCTCAAGTTCCCCGCCTGTGGCATCGCCTGCGTCGAGGACCTCGAGGCCGCCATCCATCAGGAGGGACCGGAGACGGTCGCCGCCTTCATCGCCGAGCCGGTGGTCGGCGCGACGCTCGGGGCGGTCCCCGCCGTCGAGGGGTATTGGAACCGGGCGCGCGAGATCTGCGACCGGTACAACGTGCTGCTGATCGCCGACGAGGTGATGACCGGCATCGGGCGGACCGGCAAGAACTTCGCCGTCGATCATTACAAGGTGGTCCCCGACCTGATTGTCACCGGCAAGGGGCTGTCGGGCGGCTACACGCCCCTGGGCGCCGTCATCGCGCGCGGCTTCATCGCCGACGCGCTGGCGGCCGGGCGCGGCTACTTCGAGCACGGCTTCACCTACAGCGCCAACCCGCTCTCGGCCGCCATCGGCTCGGCCGTCCTCGACTACGTGGCGAAGAATCGCCTGGTGGCGCGCGCCGCCCGTTTCGGCAAGGTCCTGGGCGAGAAGCTCGAGACCCTGCGCCGCCATCGCATCGTCGGCGACGTGCGCGGCCTCGGGATGATGTGGGGGATCGAGCTGGTTCGCGACCGCAAGACTCGCGAGCCGCTCGCGCCCGGCTTGAAGGCGAGCCGCAGGCTCTACGACGCCTGCCTGGCGGAAGGGTTGATCATCTACCCCGGCTCCGGCACGCGCGAGGGGCAGGACGGCGACCACTTCATCGTCTCCCCTCCCTTCACCATCACCTCGGCCGAGATCGACGACCTCGTCGCCCGCCTCGATCGCGCCCTCGTCAAGACCGCGGCCTCGCTGCGCTGACCGCCGTCAGCGCGCCGCGCCCGCCGCTCCGGTCTCCTCGAACGGTATGGTGGTCCGATCGGCGTCGACGATGGTGTCGTACATCGCCCGGATGCCCCCTTGGGCGTTGGCCGGCAGGCGCACCTTCCGGAGCAGGAGCTGGCGCGAGCAGCGGACCGCGCCGTGCTCTTCCTCCGCGCAATGGAACGTCAAGGTGGCCAGGTCCGACTGGGCGATGATCGGGGCCGGCGTCTCACCGGCCCGCATCCCGGGCGCCGGCTCGAGCAGAACCTCCTCTTCCTCGCGGCGCTCGCGATCGACGAAGAAGGGATAGCGGCGGCCGCCTGCGGAGATCGGGTTGCTGTCGACGCAGGACAGGACGCAGGCCCGGATCAGCAGGACCCCCTCCGCCGTCGTCAGCAGATCGGGCGCGTCGATCTGCATGCTGATCCGGAGAGGCCGGTCGACCTCCTCGAGATTCTCGATCGAGTGCGATCGCAGGGCGGCCCCGGGGCGCTTCGCGGCGAGCCACGCCTGCAGATAGGAGAGTCGGGCGGTCTCCGCGGCGGGCGCCAGATCCTCGCGCCTGTCGACCGCGTCCTCGCCCAGATATTCGGCCTCCACGGCGAGGTCGGCCCCGCCGTCGGCGTTCACTGTCACCGTGACCTTGTATTTCGTGGCGCTCGGCGTGCTCGTGTCGGGGAGATGAACCAGCTCTCCCTGGTCATTCTTGAGCAGGAGCGCGCCCGCGCCGGAGTCCTTCCACGACATGAAGTCGAACGGAGCGTAGGTGATCGTCGGATCGATCCATTGCATGGTTCCGCCCGCGCCGGGAAGCGCCACGACGGCGTGGGTGAACTGGGACAGGCTGAAGAATTTCGGGTTGAGCAGGCCTCCCTTGTCCTTCCCCGACACCAGGGCGATCCAGGAGTCGACTCCGAGGGCCTTCAATGCGGCCGCCAGCAGGACCGCCTTCTCCTCGTTGTCGGCGCTTCGGTCCGCCAGGATCGACTCGAGGGACCGGCTGCTCCCGAACACCGAGCCGTACGGGAGGTACGCGAAATCCCGCCGCACGTGGCGGACGACGGTCTTGATTCTCTCCCGCGGATCGGCGATCCCCCGCGTCCACTCTTCCACCAGCCCCTTGAGCGCCGACTGGCCCTTCTTGGCCGCCTCGTGGTAGAAAAATCTCGAATACCTGGCGACGGAGGCCCAGTCGATGAACAGCCTGTCCTGGCGACCCAGGGCCTCCGAGTAACGGCCGAGCCAGGCCTGCTGGAGCATCTCGAGATGGGCGCTCACGACTCGTCGCGGCGGCATGTCGATCTCGTCGTGCGTGCCGGGAACGTCCCGCAGCTCCATGGTGAAGAGCCTGCCGTGCTCTTTTCCGTCCCGCCAGTCGGTGGTGAGCGGCTGCGCCTCGCCGCAGTTCTGGCGCAGGATGGAATAGATCATGGACCACGGGACCGCCTGGCTCACAACCGACCGCAGGGTGAACTCTTCCGCCTCGAAGTACCACGGGTCGATGAACAGCAGGTTGTTGTCGTGTCGCTGGTAGCGGTACTCCAGGATCGCCCCCGGCTCCACCGCCGGGAAGTTGAAGACCCGCTCGGTCCGCCTGAAGCCTCCCGACTGGTGCACGACCCGCTCGAACATCCCACTTTCGGGGACCGGCACGATCGTCCCGTCCGGCTTGATGGTGCGCGCCTGGAGCGCATCGACGCGTGAATACTTCTGCTCGGGGATATGCACGGCGCCGAAGCGCTTGCCGCGCTCGTTCAGGACCTTGAGGCGCCAGTGATAGTTCATGACGTTCACGGTATCGTCGGCCTTCCTGACGATCTTCCCGCTGCGCTCGGTGATGAGGATGACGGCGTCGGCTTCCGGGTCCTGCGGTACGGATTTGAGGGCGCGCTCCTCGGGGGTGATCTCCGGCCACCCGTCGGGAGGATCCTTCGGGGTGGCCCATCCGAGCGGTGCGATCGCGACCGCCAGGATCCCGACGAGACAGCGTCCCGGGGCCGGGCGGCTCACGGCCCCCCGGAGGCGGCACCGGCCTTCTCGAACGGCACCGTCGTCCGGTCGACCTCGACGATCTTGTCGAACATGGCGCGGATGTTGTTCTGCTCGGTCGCCGGCCAGCGGTTGCGGCGCGCCACGAACTGGTGCGAGCAGCGGGCGCCCCCGTCCCCCTGCGACAGGCAGCTCAGGCTGAAGGAGGCGGCCGCGGATCGCGCCAGCGCCGGCGGCGGGGCCTGGGAGACCTTCATCCCCTCCGGCGGCTGGATGGTCACCGTCTCGTCGTCATTCCACCCCTCGTCGACGTAGAAGGGATATTGCCTCGCCCCCTTCGAAATGGGGTTCGCCTCCTCGCAGTCGAGGGCGCAGGTGCGCACCAGCATCACCTCGTCCGCCATCGTCACCAACCCCGGCGCTTCGATCGTCATCTTCAGGCGCAGAGGCTTGTCGGGATCCTCGAGGTTCTCCAGCGCGTGGGAGCGCAGCGCCGCGCCCGGGCGCCGCCTGGCGACCCAGGTCTGCAGATAGGCGAGGCGGGCGGTCTCGGCCGCCGTGGCCAGGTCCTCGCGCAGGGAGATGGCGTCCTCACCATTGAACTCCGCTTCGACCTCGAGGTCGGCCTTGCCGTCGGAGCGCGGCTTCACTGTGACGCGGTAGCGGCTGGTGCTCAGCTCGTTCTTGACCGGCAGGGTGATCATCTCTCCCTGGCCGCTCTTGATGAGAAGCCCCTCCGCGCCGGAGTCTTTCCAGGGGACGAAGCCGAACGGGGCGTATGCGACGGTCGGGTCGATCCACTGCGTCGATCCGCCGGCCTGGGGCAGCGCCACGATGGCGTGCGTGAACTGCGACAGGCTGAAGAATTTCGGGTTCAGCGACCCGCCGTTCTTCCCCGACACCAGGGCGATCTGCGAGTCGACGCCGATCGTCCTCAGGGCGGCCGACAGCAGGACCGCCTTGTCCTCGTTGTCGGCGGCCTTGTTTTTCAGCACAGCATCGATCTTGCTGGCGTAACCGATCACATAGGTCCATCCGATGTAGCGGAAGTCGCGTTGCACGTGAGCGCTGATCGCCTTGATCTTCTCCTGCGGATCGGTGACCCCCTTCACCCATCCCTCCACGATCGGCTTCAAGGCTCCCTGTCCGTCCTTGATGGTGTCCTGGTAGTGCGTATCCGCGTACTTGGCGACCGAGGCCCAGTCGGTGAACAGATTGTCCTGCCGTCCGAGCTCGGCCCAGCGGACGTTTTTCCAGGATTGCAGGGTCATCTCGAGGCGTGGCGCAACCTCGCGCTCCGGCGGCATCATCAGCTCCTCGCGGTAGCCGGGAAGGTTGACCTGCTCGACGGAGTAGAGCTGCCCCTTGGCCTTGGCCTCCCGCCAGTCGGTGACCTCCGGCTTGGCGCCGGAGCAGAGATCGCACAGCACCGCGTATCCCATGCCGGCCAGGACCGCCTGGGTCACCTTCGATCGCAGCGTAAACTCGGGACCGGCAAAGTACCAGGGATCGATGTAAAGCAGGAAATTGTCATGCCGGTCGTAGCGGTACTCGAGGATCGCCCCGGGTTCGACCGCCGGGAAGTTGAACACCAGCTCCGTCCGCTTGTAGTCGCCGACCTGCAGCACCACCTTTTCGAAGATCTGGTCCGGCGCGACCGGGACGACGGTCCCGTCCGCTTTGATGGTGCGGGCGCGGAGATTGCTCACGCGCGAGTATTTCTGCGCCGGGATGTGGATCTCGGCGTACTCCTTGCCCCGCTCGGTGAGAATCTTCATCCGCCAGTGATAATCGAGGACGTTCACCGTGTCGGCGCCCTTCTCGACGATCTTTCCATTGCGCTCCTTGAGCAGGATGACGGCATCGGCTTCCGGATCCTGGGGGATCGCCTTGAGGGCGCGCTCCTCCGGTGTGACCTCCTGGAAACCGTCCCCCGAGGCGGGCGCCTGCTTGGCCGCGGCGCGTGCGAGGGAAGGATCGGACAAAGCGAGCAGCAGGACGAGGGAGGGACCGAGCAGCATCGCATCGCGGGCCACGGTGGAGTCCTCCAGACAGGGTGCTGTTAAGCGCGCTGATTTGCTGCTATTCTATCCGACGAGCACGCACTGTCAACCAGCCGATGATGCCCTGTGACCGAGGAGCCCGGTCGATGACGCGGCCATGTGTGGCCCGCGCCGTCGTGCTGTCTTGTCTCCTGACGCTGCCGGCCCTCGCCGGCCACGCCGAGGACCCTCCGGGCGCCGTCCCCGCCGGAGCGCCGCCCGGCATCGAGGCGGGCCAGGACGCGGTGCTTCTCGAAGAGAACCAGGAGATCGAGATCGTCTCACCGACCCTGGCGCGGGTCCGCCACCTCGAACGCACGAAGATCCTGACGCCGCGGGGGGCGGAGGAGTACGGCACCGCGTCGATCTTCTACAACCCCTCCAGCACGATCCGCGACCTGCGCGCGGCGGTCATCTCCCCGGAGGGGAAACGCTCCGAGGTCAAGAAGCAGCAGATCTTCGAGGGTGCCGCATTCGCCGGCTTCGAGCTCTACTCCGACAGCAAGCACCGATCGATCGACTTTCCGGGCGCCGTACCCGGGGCGACGCTCGAGTACAGCTACGAGCAGGAGTTCCACAACCTGTTCTACCTGCCCTGCGTGTTTCTCCTCCAGGAGGAGATCCCGGCGCGGCTCAAGACCCTCACGGTCCGTCTCCCGTCCTCGATGTCGCTGCGCTTCCTGGTGCGCGGCTCGCCCGAGTACGACCACCAGGAGACCGGTGACGTCGTCGTCCACCGGTGGCGCGTGCGGGACGTGCCGGCTCTCCGGCTCGAGCACGACATGCCTCCCTCGAGCGACATCCTCCCGCTGGTGGAGATCTTTCTCAAGGAGATCGTCTGGGACCAGCACCGAATCGATGCGACGACCTGGAACGGGATCGCCCGCTGGGAATGGGACCTGTCGCGGGAGAAGGTGGTGCCGACCGACGAGGTGGCGCAGAAGGCGCGCGACTTGAGCGCCGGGCTGACCGATCCGATGGCGATCACGCGGCGTCTCTACGAGTTCGTGCAGAAGGAGATCAACTACGTCGCCATCGAGCTGGGAATCGGAGGATACGAGCCGCACCAGAACGGCGCGGTGTTCAAGAACCGCTACGGCGACTGCAAGGACAAGGCGACGCTCTTGATCGCGATGCTGAAAGCGGTCGGCCTGCGCGGCTTTCCGGTCTCGATCCGGACCCGAGACGAGGGGGTCAAGGATCGTGACTACCCCACTCCCGCGTCCAATCACGCCATCGTCGCCGTGCCGGCCGAGGGCGGATATCTCTTCATGGATCCGACATCCGAGACCACGCCCTTCGGTGACCTTCCCTGGGTGGATCAGGGGGCCAACGTCCTGGTGGTCAAGGACGACGGGACGGGGGACCTGGTCGAGACGCCGACCACTCCAGCCGAAAAGAACCGGATTCGCTGGTCGGTGACCGCTTCGATCGGTCCCACAGGGGACCTCGAGGGAAGCTACCTGATCGACGCCTTCGGTCAGAATCGCTCCGAGTTCGCCGGCTTCGTCGCCAGCACCAAGCCGACCGAGCGCGAGGACACCCTGGCCCACTTCATGGCGCGCATCTGCCCGGGGGCGGTGCTGGAGGGGCAGCAGGTGACCGCGGCGGTGAACCCCGACGACCCGCTGCGGATCACGATCCGTTTCCGGGTGCCGCGTTTCCTGGTGCGCGCCGGCAGCGCCGAGGTGGTGTCGCCGCACCTGGTGCGCTTCCCGTTCCTGACCCGGATCGCCGCCTACCCGGCCCGGCTGCACCCCGTCTTCTTCGACTACCTGTCCAGCGAGACGTCCGAGGTGCGCCTCTACCTGCCGCCCGGCAAAAGTCTCAAAAGGATCCCGACGGCGCGCGCCCTCGAGGCGGTCGGGCTGAGCGCCAGCACGAGCTATGAGGTGTTGACCGAACGTGGGCGCGAGATTCTGGTGGTGAAACGAACGGTCAGCGTCAACCGGCGCGAGATCCCGGTCTCCGACTACGCGGCGCTGCGCCAGCTCTTGTCGTCGATCTCGGAGGAGGAGGCGCGGGCGGTGACCCTCCAGCCCGCGGGTTGAGCGGCGTCAGCGCGAGGCACCGGCCGGTTGTGCCGCGCCGGGGGCCGCCGCGGGCAGCGCCGCCGTCGCCCGGCGCAGGGTGGCGACGCGCGCGCGCACGGCGGCGGCGAGAAGGGCGGCCTGGGAGCGGGCCCGCGCCGCGTCGCCGTCGGCGATCGCCTCGCGCAGCCCCGGCAGCGTTTCGGCGGCGTAGGTCGGGAGCGGCGCGTAGATCAGGTGGCGGAACCAGGGGCGCTTCGGGATCCCGGCGGGATTCAGGAGATCCCTCTCGGCCTTCATCAGCGCCGCGTTGACCGCCGCCAGGTCGGGCGCGTCCGGGCCCTCACCCGTGGACGATTTCGGTGACGCGGTCGCTCCGTGAGGCGCGCCGCTCAAGACCGCCGTGACGCCGCGATCGAGGTCGGCGGCCGCCTTCGCCCACTCCCCGACGGCCCCTTTCAGGTCCCCCAGGTCGAGCGCCGCGGGAGCGCCCGGAGCGGACGCATCCCCCGCCGTCCCCTTCCCGAGATCGGCCAGGTAGCCCGCCACGTCGGCGGGATAGGGGGACTCCTCGAGAGGCAGGACGTCGGCGTTCGCCATCCGCCAGGCCATCATCCCCCAGAGCCGCACCATCGCCGTGTGGTAGAGGAAGCCCGGATCACCGAAGTGGCTCATCCAGAAGTAATCGTCGTAGGTCGAGTGGTAGACACCGTACGGCCCTTCGAACGACGCGTCGAGCGACGGGATGCCGATGTGGTTGAAGAAAACGGTGTAGTCGGAGCCGCTGCCGAGGATGTCGTAGGTCACCCCCGCCCCGCCGCCTCCGCCGGCGCCCCCTTCGTAATAAAGCGCCTTGAAGGCGGCCCTCTGGTCGGCCGCCGCGGCGGTCGCCGCGTAGAGATCGCGGCCGCTCCTGGGATCGGGGACGTCGCGCAGCGCCTCGGAGATGAGGCGCCTGAGCGTCGGCACGGCCGAGGCCTGGAAGCGCGGCCCCGAGGCGGACGAGTCGACGTTGAGGCACGCCACGCCGTTCGCCAGAAGATCGTCGCGGAACTCCTCGCCCCACTCGGTCGAACCGGTCAGGGTCCATTCCTCGGCGTCCCAGTTTCCGAAGACCAGCGTGCGGCGCGGCCGCCATCCGCGCCGCGCCATCTCCCCCGCCACGCGCGCCAGCTCGAGCATCGTGGCGGTGCCGCTGGACGGATCGACGGCGCCATAGACCCAGGCGTCGTGGTGATTGCCGAGAATGACCTTGCGGTCGGGCTCCTGCGCGCCGCGCAGGACGCCGATCACGTTCGTGATCGTGCGCCTCTCGAACAGGGCATCGATCTTCATGTGGACGCGCGAGGGGCCGGGGCCGACGTGGTATGTCACCGGCATGCCGCCCTGAAAGCCGTGCGGCACGACGGGACCCGCCAGGTTGCGCAGGATCACCAGGGCGTCTCGCCAGGCGATCGGCAGCGACGGGATCTTCGGCAGGATCTCCGACTCCTCGGGACGGATGCGGCGCGCCTGAGGCAGCGAGGCCCAGCCCGGCGTGAGGGGATCCCCCGGGACGAGGAAATCGTAGACCACCGCGCCGCGCTGGAAGTGGCTCTCGGGCCCCCACGGCCCCTCGGGGTAGACCTCACCCTGCGCGAAGCCGTCATCGGCCGGGTCGCTGTAGAAGACGATGCCGGCCGCCCCGCGCTTCTGCGCCTCCAGCGCCTTGCCGCCGCGATAGCCGCTGAAGTAGCGCGCCAGCAGCACCCGGTCCTTCACGGCGACTCCGAGCGCGTCGAGCGCCGCGAAGTCCTCCGGCCGGGCGTAGTTGACGTAGACCACCTCGCGCCTGAGATCGCACGACGGGGAGTAGGCGTTCCAGTTGAGCGTGGCGCGCGGGTCGAAGGTGTCCTTGTCCGGCTCGAACCCATCCTCGGGGTGCGTCAGCAGCTCCGGCTGGGGCTCGAGCTGCTCGAGGAGCGCCTCCGTCACGTAGCCCATATAGACCGAGTAAGTCTTCATCTCGGTCGTCAGCCCCGCCTCCTTGAAGCGCTCGAAGATATAGCGCGCCACCCGTTCGTTCTCGGGCGTGCCGGCGACGTGCGGATCCTCGGTCAGGATGCGCGCGTGACGCTCGACACGCTCCGCCTCGGGAAGCTGCAGGAGAAGGGCCTCGGCCTGCCGCTCGGCGGCCAGCGACCCGGCGCGGAAGCCGTAGATGCCGGGATCGGTCGCAGGGACGGCCGGCGCACCGGCCGCCGGCGCCGGCCGCGCCGCCGCCGCGGCGGCGAGCCCCAGGGCGCCGACCGCGATGCACGCGAGCGCCGCGATCCCGTTGCGGCCCACGGCCCGCCGTCCAGTCGTGGGCGGCGTCATGATCGATCGGGGCGCGGCGGCGCCGCGCCGGAGGCGGCCCGCGCCGCGGCCGACCTCGTCCTCTGCCCCTTCCAGTAGAAGTAGGCCGGCAGGCCGCAGACGAGGATCAAGAGGCCCCATCCCGACTCCGCCGGCTGCTGGACCAGCGTGTTCGCCAGGACGATGAGACAGACGCCGACATACAGGATCGGCGTGAACGGGTAGCCCCAGGTCCTGTAAGGGCGCGGCCACTCCGGGTGGCGCCGGCGCAACACGATGACCGAGGCGCCGGCGAGGGCGTAGAAGAGGACCGCCGCGAAGATGACGAAGGTGATCAGCTGGTTGTAGGTCCCCGACAGGCAGAGAGCGCTCGACCAGACGCACTGCCAGAGGATCGCCCGCGCCGGGGTCCGGAAGCGCGGGTGCACCTCGGCGATCTGCCGGAAGAAAAGATCATCCTTCGCCATCGCGTAGAAGACCCGCGGCCCGGAGATGACCGTCGCCGAGATGCAGCCGAAGACCGAGATCAGGACGGCGAGCGACATGAGCCACGGCCCGGAAGCGCCGAAGAGCATCCCGGCCGCCACCTCCCCGATGCGCGGCGTCGCGGTCATCTCACCGATCGGCATGGCGTAGAGGTACATCAAGTTCATGCCGACGTAGATGAGCGTGATGGCCGACATGCCGAGCACCAGCGAGCGCGGGATGTTGCGCTGCGGATCCTTGATCTCGCCCGCCGTGAAGGTGATGTTGTTCCACCCCTCGTAGGCCCAGAGCATCGCCACCATCGCCAGGATGAAGCCGCCGATCCCGGCGCCCGGCGCCGCGGCGGCCGACCCCGTGGCGATCGGTGTCCCGCCGGCGGCGGCCGGCGCCGCCCCGAAGAGCGGCAGGAAGTGGGCCAGGCTCCCCTTGCCGACGGCGATCCCGAGGATCATGAAGCCGGCGAACGAGGCGATCTTCACGACCGTGACGATCCCCTGGAAGACGCTTCCCTCTTTCACGCCGAAGTAGTTGACCACCGACAGGAAGACGATGACGAACGCGGCGTTGACCTGCCCGGCGGAGATCGCCAGCGGGTGCCCGAAGAGCGGCATCGTGATCAGGATGTGGCCGGTGCCGAGGGAGGGGACGAAGAAGCCGAAGTACTCCGCGTAGCCGACCGCGAGGGCCGCCAGCGTGCCGGTGTGGATGACGGTGAACAGAGTCCAGCCGTAGAGGAACCCGGTCAGGTCGCCGTACGCCTCGCGCAGGAAGACGTACTGCCCGCCGGCGCGCGGCAGCGCCGCACCCAGCTCCGCATAGACCAGGGCTCCCGCGAACGACACGATCCCGCCGACGATCCAGGCCCCGAGCAGCAGCCCCGGCGTCGGTGCCAGGCGCGCCACGCCGTCGGGGCCGCCGGTCACCATGAAGACCGCCGATCCGAGGACGAGACCGATCACCAGGAGCGTCGAGTCCCAGAGGCCGAGGGCGCGCACGAGCCCCACTTCGGCGGCGGCGCCCGCGCGGTCTGCGCCGGCCGCGAGCGGCGCTCCGGCGGCGACCCGGCTCCCCGGCGCGGCCCCGGCCTCCGCGCGTCGATTCCCCTGGTCCTGCTTCGAGGTGTTCATCGTGAGGGCGGCGGGATTATAGCGCGAGCGGGAGCCCGGGCGCCGTCATGACGCGACCCGGCACGGCGTCGCCCCGGGCCGGCTCCTAGGGACAGGGAGAGAGGGGCGGTCGGACCTTCCCGTCGCTGTCGGTTCCGAGGATCCCCTCCACGCCGAGACGCACGCCGGTCACCAGGTAGAAGAACGCCTGTCCAGGGAACGGCGTCTCCGCATCGTCGAAAACGGGAGAGGGCAACCCGGAGAGGAAGCAGGTGCCGTAGTCGGTGCCCGAGATCCCGGGAATCGTCCCGCGATAGACGTTGTACGAATCGACGAAGAGGCTCGCCGGCGCGGCGAAGCCCGCGGGGACCAGGGCGGCGAGGCCGGTGACGATGGTCACCGCCCGCGTCCCCGCCTCCGGGGCGCGCAGCTTGCCATAGCCGTACTGGACGTTCGGAGTCGGCCCCGTGAACTCGTCAATCTGCGCCCCGAGCAGGATGGCGGCCTTGATCTGGGGTCCGTCGAGCGCCGGGTTCAGCCCCAAAAGGAGCGCCGCCACGCCGGCGACGTGCGGCGTCGCCATGCTGGTGCCTCGCAGGTCGCCGTGCTGGCCGTCGCGCTCGGTGTACGTGCCGTTGAGGCTGGTGCGATACGCCCCGGCGAGCGTCGAGCCGACCCATTCTCCGGGCGCCGCGACGTCCGGTTTGACGCGGCCGTCGCGCGTCGGCCCGACGCCGGAGAAGGACGAGATCCCTCCCGGCGAATTGCTGGGGTTGGGACCGGACAGCCCGCCACT
>DASTNM010000219.1:0-10430 GCA_035762745.1 Candidatus Polarisedimenticolia bacterium | reverse complement strand
TCGCTTCGCCTCGCGTCCACCCACCGCGCTGGGAACCGCGCGGCGGGGCCCGGGACGCGAGGTCTCACACGGCCCGGCGAACGCAGGCCGCGGCGCCTAGCACCGACGAGGCCTCATCGCCGCCGCGCCCGTCCGGCGGTTTGTGCCGATCCGGGCGCGGCGACCGCGTGCCCCGCGAGGTGGTGGTTCGCCACCCCGGTGAGCGGGGAGACATGAGGGTGTGAGGGCGGCCGCCGACCGGTTTACAGCCGGTTGACATCGGGGACATTCTTTTACGGCCGCCTTGGGGAGATTGGCCACGCCGTCCATTAGAGTCCGGGGCGCGGACTAGAATGTCGGTTTCCATTCTGGTCGCAGCAAGGAACGAGATGAACGGGCGAAGAGGTCGGGCGCAGCTGATCGTCGCCGCTTTCCTTCTGGGCACCCGGTGCACCGCCGCTCTCGGCAGGACGCAGGCCGAAGGTGCCCCGGGCGCCGCCGGCCCATCGACCTACACGGTGCCGCGCGTCAGCACGCCGGTGACGGTGGACGGCCTGCTCGACGAGGAGGCCTGGCGCGCGGCGCTGGTGGTCGAGCTGCCGTACGAGATCGATCCGGGAGAGAACACGCCTGCCCCGGTGCGCACCGAGTGCCTGGTCGCCTTCGACGCCGCGCACCTCTACGTCGCCTTCCGCGCCTACGATCCGAACCCCGCCGAGATCCGCGCCCACCTGACCGACCGCGACAACGCCGGGGGGGACGACTTCGTCGGCTTCATGGTCGACACCTTCAACGACGAGCGGCGCGGCTTCCAGCTCTTCGTCAATCCGCTCGGCGTGCAGATGGACTCCTCGCGCAACGACGTCGGCAACCTCAGCGAGATGGGGGGTGAATCGACCGAGGATCCGACCTGGGACGCCATCTGGGTCTCGGCGGCGCGGATCACGCCGGAGGGATACGTCGTCGAGATGGCGATCCCCTTCACCTCGCTCCGCTTCCCGCGTGGCGAGGGGAACCAGACCTGGGGCTTTTTTCCGCTGCGCTCCTATCCGCGGCAACAGCGGCATCAGATCGCCCTCAGGCCGGTGGATCGCAATCGGGTCTGCACCCTCTGCCAGGCGGCCAAGCTGGTCGGCTTCGCCGGCATCAGCGCCGGCCGCAACCTGGAGCTCGACCCGACGCTGACGGCGCATCGCACCGACGACCACGACATCTTCCCGACCACGCCCCTGGAGACGGGTCGCGTGGCCGGCTCGGGTGGACTGACGGCGCGCTGGGGCGTCACTCCGAACCTGAGCCTCAACGCCACCCTCAACCCCGACTTCTCCCAGGTCGAGGCCGACACGGCGCAGCTGACGATCAACACCCGCTTCAAGCTCTTCTACCCGGAGAAGCGCCCCTTCTTCCTCGAGGGAGCCGACTTCTTCACCACCCCCCTGAACGTCATCTACACGCGCACGGCGACGCAGCCGTCGTGGGGGGCGAAGGTGACCGGCAAGATGGGGCCGCACGCGCTGGGGCTGTTCATCGGGGAGGACGAGAAGACCAGCCTGATCTTCCCCTCCAACCAGGAGTCGGACGACAACTCCGACGACCCGTCGTTCGAGCAGAAGAACACCGTCGCCGGGTTCCGCTACCGCCACGACCTCGGCAAGTCCTCCACCCTCGGCTTTCTGCTGACCGACCGCGAAGGGGAGGGGTACCACAACCGGCTCTACAGCGGCGACGGGCTCCTGCGCTTCACCGACGTGGACACGCTGCGCTTCCAGTACCTGGTCTCCGAGACGCTCTACCCGGCGCAGGTGGCGGCCGATTTCGCCCAGCCGGCGAAGCCGTTCCAGGGGAGCGCCTACACGCTGCGCTACAGCCGTGCGTCGCGTGACTGGAACGTCTGGGGAGGCTACGAGGACCTCGGGCGCGATTTCCGGGCCGACACCGGCTTCATCCCGCGCGTCGACACCCGGCGTTCGGAGGCGGGCGTCGAGCGGGTCCGATACGGGCCCGCGGGCGCCCGGTACACGCGCCTCCTCTTCGGCGTCTGGGGCTGGCGGATCGACGACCACGACTCCAGGCTGACCGACCAGGACCTCGGGATCCATGGCGTGCTGCTCGGCCCCCTGCAGTCGATCCTCTACGCGCGGCTGGCGCGCCAGAAGGAGTTCTTCGAGGGGGTGACCTACGAGAAGACGGGCGGGGAGTTCCTCTTCAACATCCGGCCGACCGGCGACTTCACGTTCGGGATCGGTGGGCGGATCGGGGACGCGGTCGATTACGACAACTCGCGGGCCGCGAAGATGCTGCGCCTGGCGCCCGAGCTGACCTTCGACTTCGGCCGGCACCTGCACCTGAAAGTCAACCACACGCTCGAGCGCCTCGACGTCCGGGGCGGGCGTCTGTACGAGGCCAACCTGACCCAGATACGGCTGGTGCACCAGTTCACCGTGCGCTCCTTCGCGCGCGCCATCGTGCAGTACAACGACACCATCCGCGACACCGCCCTTTACATCGACGCGGTCGAGCCGCGCACGAGCGAGCTCTTGACGCAGCTGCTCTTCTCCTACAAGGTCAACCCGCAGACGTTGGTCTTCCTCGGCTACTCGGACAACCGCACGACCGAGGACACCCTCGACCTCGATCTCACCCAGAAGGACCGCACGATCTTCTTCAAGATCGGCTACGCCTGGCTCATGTAGGAGCCGGCGCCCCGGCCTCCGGGGCGCCGGGGCAGGATCGGCTAGAATGGAGGGCATGTTGCGAGCCACCGTCCCTCCCCGCACCGCGGTGCGCGGCGCCATCCTTCTGCTGGCGCTGGTGCTGTGCGCCACGCCGCGCCTGGCGCGCGCCGCGCCGAACCACCTCACCGGCCAGTCGAGCCCGTATCTCCTCGAGCATGTCGACAATCCGGTCGACTGGTATCCGTGGGGCGACGAGGCGATCGCGCGGGCGCGCTCCGAGGACCGGCCGATCTTCCTCTCGATCGGCTACTCCGCCTGCCACTGGTGCCACGTCATGGCGCGCGAATCGTTCTCCGACGAGGGGATCGCGCGCATCCTGAACGAGCGCTTCGTGGCCATCAAGGTCGACCGGGAGGAGCGGCCCGACCTGGACGCGATCTACATGAACGCGGTGGTGGCGATGACCGGTGGCGGCGGCTGGCCGATGTCGGTCTTCCTGACCCCCGACCTGAAGCCGTTCTACGGCGGCACCTACTTCCCGAAGGATCGCTTCCGCGACCTGCTGCTCGCCGTCTCCGACTCCTGGAAGAGCCAGCGGGACAAGGCGCTGGCGGCGGCCGAGAGCGTGAGCCAGGCGGTCGAGCGTTCACAGAGCGGAACGGGGGCGGCGGAGGGAGCGCCCGCGGCGGTGGTGCCCGCTGCGAAACCGGTCTCTCCCGAGGTCGCTCTCGACGGTGCGCTGGCGGCCCTGCGGACGAGCTTCGACAAGGAGAACGGCGGCTTCGGCACGCGCCCCAAATTCCCGCCGCATGGGGACCTGCTGCTCCTCCTGCGGGCCCACCGCGAGCGTGGCGACGTCCAGGCTCTCGACATGGCGGTGAGGACGCTCGACTCCATGGCGCGCGGCGGGATCTACGACCAGATCGGCGGGGGCTTCCACCGCTACGCGACCGACGCCGGCTGGCAGGTGCCGCACTTCGAGAAGATGCTGTACGACAACGCCCTCCTGGTGCCGGTCTACCTGGAAGCCTGGAAAGAGAGCGGGCGTGAAGATTTCCGCCGCGTCGCCCTGGAGACGCTCGCCTGGGTGGAGCGGGAGATGACCGACGCCCGGGGCGGCTTCTACGGCACTCTCGACGCGGACAGCGAGGGGGAGGAGGGGCGCTTCTACTCCTGGACGGTCGCCGAGGTGCGCCGGGCCCTGCCGCCGGCGGATGCGGCCCTGGCGATCGACTACTTCGGCATGACGGAGCAGGGGAACCTCGGCGGCGGCCGGAACATCCCGCACGTTGCGACCCCCCCGGCCGAATTCGCAGCCGCGCACCATCTGACGCCGCGGGTCCTGCGCCAGCGCGTCGAGGCGATCCGCGCCCGGCTTCTCGCGGCCCGCGCGCTCCGGCCACGGCCACGCTGCGACGACAAGGTCCTGACCTCCTGGAACGGGCTGATGATCTCCGCCTTCGCGCGGGCCTGCGCCGCGACCGGTGAGCCGCGCTACGGCGAGACCGCCCGCCGGGCCGCCCGCTTTCTCCTCGCTCAGATGCAGGAGCCGGACGGCCGGCTCCTGGCGGTCTGGAGGCAGGGGAGGGCGAAGCTCCCGGGAACCCTCGACGACTCCGCGTTCTTCGCCCGTGGCCTTCTCGATCTCTACGATGCGACGGGCGAGCGCGACTGGCTCGGCGCGGCGCGTGCCGTCGTGGGAGGGGCCGACCGCTTCGCCGACGACGCCGGCGGATCCTACTTCTTCACCGAGGCCGGGATGACGGACCTGATCGTGCGCCCGCGCACCCTGGAGGACTCGGCCCTCCCGTCCGGCAACGCCATCATGGCCGAGGTCCTGGCGCGGCTGTCGCAGCGGCTGAACGACCCGTCCTACCAGAGGCGCGCCGAGGCCGCACTGGCCCCGGCCGCGTCCGCCCTGACGCGCGCGCCGGCGGCCTTCGCCTACACCATCCTGGCGGCCGGGCTGAAGCGGCCGCCGGTCCGCCCCGCCGCGGGACTGGTGGCGATCGCGGAGGCGGCCGATCGTCCGGAACCGGCGGCCGCCGGCGACCGTCTGCTCAAGGGGACGGTCGTCGGCCGGCCGGGGCCCATGAAGGTGGTGGACGCCTCCCTCACCGTGCCGGGAAAGCCGCTGCGCCCGGGGCAGGCAATCACCCTGTCGCTGCGGCTCGTGGTGCAGGAGGGATGGCACATCCAGTCGGCGACCCCGACACTGTCGTACCTGATCCCCACCCGCCTCGTCTTCCCCGAGGCCGGGAGCGTGATCGTCGACCAGGTCGCCTACCCGGAGCCCACGCTGGTGACCCTCGAGTTCGCCAGGGAGAAGCTGTCGGTGTACGAGGGGAGCGGCACCATCCGGGCGACGGTCCGCCCGCCCCGCGAGGCGCCGCCGGGAGACCGGCTGGTGCGCGCCCGGCTGACCTACCAGGCCTGCAGCGACAAGAACTGCCTGGCGCCCGAGACGCAGGAGTTTCAGATCCCGCTGCGGATCGAAGGAGAGCCGGTCGCCATGATGCCGGTCGCCGCGGCCGTCGGTGCGCCGGACACGGGCGGCCCGTCCCCGGGCGTCGCCCCGGCGGCCGCCGCTCCCGGAGGATTCCTGGCGATCCAGATGCAGCAGCATGGCCTGCTGGTCGTCCTGGGTTGGATCTTCCTGATGGGGCTGTCGCTCAACCTGACTCCCTGCGTCTACCCGATGATCCCGGTGACCATCGGCTTCTTCGCCAACCAGTCGAACGACGGCGGCTGGGGGCGGCGGGTGTCGCTGCCGGCCCTCTACGTCCTCGGCATGGCGCTCACCTACTCGGCGCTCGGCGTGATCGCCGGCATGACCGGAGGGTTGTTCGGCGCGACGCTGCAGAACCGCTTCGTCGTCGGGGCCCTCGTGGCGCTCTTCGTCGTCATGGCGCTCTGGATGTTCGGGGTGTTCGAGCTGCGGCTGCCGTCGGCTCTGACCCGCCACACCGGCGGGCGGCGCGGCGCCTTCGGGGCGCTGCTGATGGGGTTGACGATGGGGATCGTGGCGGCTCCCTGCATCGGACCCTTCGTGGTCGCGCTTCTGGCCTTCGTCGGCGCCTCCGGGAACCCCGTTCTCGGCTTCTGGCTCTTCTTCGTCCTGGCGATCGGCATGGGGCTGCCAAACCTTGTCCTCGGGATCTTCTCCGGGGCGCTGGCGGGGTTGCCGCGCTCGGGCGTCTGGCTGATCTACGCCAAGAAGGTGATGGGTGTGGCGCTGCTCGGCGTCGCGCTCTACTTCACGCAGCCGTTCCTCTCCGACCGGCACCTCGGTGTCATCGCCCTGGTCTCATCGGTGGTCGCCGGGATCTACCTCGGCCTCCTCGAAAGGACGCGCCTGCGCTCCGGCTGGTTCCGGCCGCTCAAGGTGGCGATCGGCGTCGTGGTCGTGATGCTCGGGGCCTGGCTGGCGCTGCCGCTTCTGAACGCCCGCCCCGCGACCGGCTGGGAGCCGTACAGCCCCGAGGCCGTGGAGCGCGCCACCGCGGCCTCACGACCGGTGGTGATCGATTTCTTCGCCGACTGGTGCGTGCCCTGCAAGGAGCTCGACCGCTTCACCTTCAGCGACCCGGGGGTGATCCAGGCCACGGGACGCTTCGTTCTCCTGAAGGCCGATCTCACCTCCTTCGAGTCACCGGCCGTGCAGGGGCTCAGGGAGCGGTACGAGGTGGTCGGGGTGCCGACGATCGTCCTGCTCGACGGTCGCGGCTCGGAGATGAAGGATCTGCGGCTGTACGGCTTCGAGCCGCCCGAGGCGTTCGTCGCCCGCCTGCGCCGGGTACCGTAGGACATGGCGAGCCTCCTCGATCGCCTCGAGTGCGCGCGCTGCCGCCGGTCACGACCCTTCGGTCCTCCCCCCGCCACCCTCTGCTCCTGCGGCGCCCCGCTCCTGGCGCGCTACCGCCTTGCGGAGGGGCGCGCCACCCTCCGGCCTGAGCGTCTCTTGGGTCGCCCCGCGTCGCTCTGGCGCTACGCCGAGCTCCTGCCGGAGGTGACGCCGATCACGCTGGGGGAGGGGATGACGCCCCTCGTGCCGGCCCCTCGCCTTGGGGCCGACCTCGGCCTGCCGAAGCTCTTCATCAAAGACGAGGCGGTCAACCCGACCGGCTCCTTCAAGGCACGCGGCATGTCGGTCGCCGTCTCGGTCGCCGCGGCGCAGGGGGTGCGGGTGCTGGCCGCCCCGTCCGCCGGCAACGCGGGCAGCGCCCTGGCGGCCTATGCGGCGCGCGCCGGGATCGAGGCGCATCTTTTTTTTCCCGAGACGACGCCGGCCCCGTTCGTGGCAGAATCTCGGCGTCTCGGCGCCCGGGTGCGCCTGGTGCCGGGATCGATCGCCGACGCCGGCCGCACGATGCGCGAGGAGATGGGCCCGCCGGGCGACGGCGGCTGGTTCGACGTCGCCACGCTCCGGGAGCCGTTCCGTGTCGAGGGGAAGAAGACGATGGGATACGAGATCGCCGAGCAGATGAGCTGGAATCTGCCCGACGTGATCGTCTACCCGACCGGCGGTGGCACCGGGCTCATCGGCATGTGGAAGGCGTTCGACGAGATGGAGGCGCTGGGCTGGATCGGCGGCCGTCGGCCACGCCTGGTGGCGGCACAGGCGGTCGGCTGCGCGCCGATCGTCCGCGCCTTCGAGGCGGGGCGCGAAACGGCCGAGGCCTGGCCGGACCCGGTCACCGCCGCCTCGGGGCTGCGAGTGCCGGGGAGCCTGGGGGACTTCCTCATCCTCGATGCGCTGCGCCGCAGCCGCGGCGCCGCCGTGGCGGTCGAGGATCGTGAGATGATCGAGGCGGTTCGCCTGGTGGGAGCCCGCGAAGGGATCGACGCCTGTCCTGAAGGGGGCGCGGCGGTCGCCGCGCTCTCGCATCTCAAGGACGCGGGGTGGGTCGCCCCGCAGGAGACGATCGTCCTCTTCAACACCGGCACCGGCCTCAAGTACGCCGTCTGAGGCCGGCACCGGGCGGGTCCCGGCATGTCCCGGAGGTCAACGATGAGCCACGGCAGCAACAAGAAACGCTTCGCTCTGTTCACGACGATCCTGCTCGCGGGGGCGCTCGGCGTCCTTGGGCTCCTGGCGGCGCAGGAGCCGAAGCCGCCCGCCGCCGCGCCTCCGGCGCCGCCCGCCGCCGCGCCCCGACCGGCGCCCACGCAACCCCCCGCGGCGCAGCCGGCCCCGACGTCGCCGCCCGCGGCGGCGCCCACGCCGGCGCCCCCCGGCCAGCCGGCGCCGCCGGACAACACCGCCGCTCCCGCGCCTCCTGGCGCGCCGACGCCGCCGGTCGCCGAGCCGCTGCCGCGCATCATCCGGAGCGTCTGCACCGATCACGTCTGCGGCGGCTGCGACGGCAAGTGCAACAAGAACGGTGGCCACGTGGCCGTCGACAAAAAGGGGCACTGCGCCTGCACTCCGACACCGGGCAGTCCCCTCGACCAGGCGACGCGCCAGGCCTACGAGAGGCAGATCAAGCAGTGAGCCGCCCCCCGGACCGCGGCCGGCTGCTGCGCGGCACGCGGCTCTTTCTCTCCGGCATCGGCGAGAGCGAGCTGGCGCGCGATATGCGGCGGACTCCCGAGCGCGTCGCCGACGCCTGGAGCGGCGAGATCCTCTCCGGCTACGGCGCCGACCCGGCCCGGCTGCTGGCGACCACCTTCCGGGGTCAAGAGCGCGGCATGGTCGTGCTGCGTGACATCCCGTTCGTCTCGGTCTGCGTCCACCACCTGCTGCCGTTCCACGGCACGGCGCACGTCGGATACCTCCCCGACGGCCGGCTGGTCGGTCTGTCCAAGATCACTCGCGCCGTCGACGCCCTGTCCCGACGCCTGCAGCTCCAGGAACGGCTGACGCGCCAGGTCGTCGAGGCGGTCGACACGACGCTGCGGCCGCGCGGCGTCGCCTGCCGGCTGGAGGCGGAGCATCTCTGCATGACGGTGCGTGGGGCGCGCAAGCGGGGGACGAGGGTGGTCACGACCGCGTACTCGGGGGTCTTCGCGAGCAGCCCGACGCTGCGCGGCGAGTTCCTGCGCCTGAGCGGCGCCGGCGGGGGTGGGCGGCCGGCACGACGGGACGGTCGTCGCCCCATGGCAGCGCGGCGCCGGGCGCGTCGCCCTCGGGCGCGGAGCCGGCGATGAGAGGAACCATCCGCGTGTCGCTGCTCCTCGCCTCCGGGCTGCTGGCCGCCGCCTTCGGCGGCGCCGCGGTCGCGCCGAGGACGACCCGCGCCGCGCAGCCGGTGACCTCCCGGGCACAGCAGGGAGCCGCCCCGACGTCCCAGGCACAGGCGACACCTCAGCCGGCCCAGCCTGCCGCGCCCTCGGCCCCCGCCGCGTCACCGGCCACGACGCCGGCCGCCCAGCCGGCAGCGCCCGCGCCGGGGCCTCTCCTCTCGCCGGTCCCCGGACTCAAGGTGCGGATCGGTCTGACCAACGATCCGGTCAAGGTGCGGGTCTTCGCCGATGGCGGCCTGGTGGTGCGGGATCCGGTGCGCCGGGCCCCCATCTGGAAGAAGCGGTTCGACAGCGGCATCTACCTGGTGAGCGATGTCTCGGGAAGCGAGACCGGCCTTCTGTACCGCGTGCAGGTCGCCTCGATCGCCTCCAAGGAGCAGGCCGAGGCGAAGAAGGCGGAGCTGCAGACGCTGCTGCCCGGGCAGAAAGTCGTCCTGGTCTACCACCCCGACCGGCGGTCCTGGCGGGTGCGGGTCGGCGAGTTCCGCACGCGCGAGGATGCCTCCGCCCTGGTGCAGCGGTTGAACGACGAGGGGTACACCGAGCTCTGGATCGCCGAGGAGGGGCGCGCCATCGGCGGCCGGCGCCGCATCCGGCTGGTGGACGATCGCTGGAACAACCACCTGACAGGCTACGACCGCGTGCGCCTCGAGCCGGCGCGCCCGGGGACGGCGCTGCGCGTCGACCAGAACAGCTATCGCGGCATCCTCGAAGCGCGCGTCGACAAGGCGGGGAACCTGCAGCTCATCAACGAGCTCGAGATGGAGGACTACCTCCGCGGAGTGGTCCCGAACGAGATGGGCCCCGGGGTCTATCCCGAGCTGGAGGCGCTCAAGGCGCAGGCGGTGGCGGCGCGCACCTACATCGTGGCGAACATGGGACAGTTCGCCGAGGACGGGTACGATGTCTGCGACAGCCCGCAGTGCCAGGTCTACAAGGGGGCCGGGACGGAGTACTCACTCACCAACCAGGCGGTGGAGGAGACCCGCGGGGTGATCCTGACCTTCAATGGCCGACCGATCAACGCCCTCTACACCTCGACCTGCGGCGGGCACACGGAGGACGGGCAGCTCGTCTTCCTCGAGGAGAAGGCGCCGTACCTCAAGGGGGTCCCCTGCTACCCCGAGGTCGAGGCGGAGAGCCGCACCGTGGCCGCGCGGACCTGGGTCGACCCGGTGGTTCTCGAGGACGGGGAGACGGTCAACGAAGAGGTGACGATCCTGCAGCGCCTCGGGGTCGTGGGGCCCGAAGCGGCGGAGCGCAACTACCTGCTGGCGCCCTGCGGACCGGAAGAGGCGGAGCGCTGGACCACCTTCGCCCTCGGGCTGGTCGGCAAGACGCCGCCTCCCTCGGGGCTCAAGGCCGGGGCGCTCGAGATGAACGACCTCGCCGGCTTCTTCGCCCGCGCCCTCGGCTGGGACGAGAAGATGCGGCTGGCGCTCGACGACCGCGACCTGCCGTACCTGCTGGCGTTCAAGGATCGCGACGACGTGCCGCGCGAGGCTCAGCGTCCCTATGCCATGCTGATCC
>DASTNM010000218.1:0-3142 GCA_035762745.1 Candidatus Polarisedimenticolia bacterium | reverse complement strand
CGCCGACCGCGGCATCGCCATCTGCGGGACGGGTATTGGGACGAGCATCACCGCCAACAAGGTCCCGGGCGTCCGGGCGGCGCTCTGCCACGAATCGTATACCGCGCGCATGAGCCGTGAGCACAACGACGCCAATGTCCTGTGCCTCGGGGCGCGTGTCATCGGCAGGGAGCTGGCGGAGGAGATCGTCCGGGTTTTTCTGACCGCCAGCTTCGCCGGGGGGCGACATGCCCGCCGCCTGGAGAAGATCGCGGCTCTGGAACGCGCGATCGCCGGGCCGGTGGAGCCGGCGACCCGCTAGGGGCCGCCGCGAGGATTCGCATCGGCTCATCGAGTGGCCAGAAAGGAACGCCGCGCACGGCGGAGGAGGTGAACGTGCAGGAGTCCTTGCGACAGACCGACCCCGAGGTGGCGGCGGCGCTCGAGGCGGAGGTTCGCCGGCAGGAGCAGACCCTCGTCCTGATCGCCTCCGAGAACTTCGTCTCCCGCGCGGTCCTCGAGGCGAGTGGATCGGTCTTCACGAACAAATACGCGGAGGGCTATCCCGGACGCCGGTACTATGGCGGCTGCGAGAACACCGATACGGTCGAAAGGCTGGCGATCGAGAGAGCCTGTCGCCTGTTCGGGGCCGAGCACGCCAACCTGCAGCCCCATTCGGGCTCGCAGGCCAACATGGCGGTCTTCCTCGCGGCCCTCAAACCGGGCGACACGATCATGGGCATGGATCTGTCGCACGGCGGCCACCTGACCCACGGGCACCCGCTCAACTTTTCAGGACGCTATTTCAAGATCGTCCCCTACGGTGTTGATCGCCGCACGGAGCGAATCGACTACGACGAGATGGCCCGGTTGGCGAGGGAGCACCGGCCGCGGATGATCGTCGCCGGGGCGAGCGCCTACGCCCGTGTGATCGATTATCCACGCATCCGGACCATCGCCGACGAGGTCGGAGCCCTCGTCATGGCCGATATCGCGCACGTGGCCGGCCTCATCGTCGGTGGTGTCCATCCGAATCCGGTCCCGCACGCCGATTTCGTCACCACGACGACGCACAAGACCCTGCGCGGCCCGCGCGGAGCCCTCATCCTGTGCCGTGCCAGGTTCGCCAAGGAGATCGACAGCGCGGTCTTCCCCGGGGTGCAGGGAGGCCCTCTGGTGCACGCCATCGCCGCCAAGGCGGTCGCGCTTCAGGAGGCGATGAGCGAGCGCTACAGGGCCTACCAGAGGCAGACGGTGGAAAACGCCGCCGCCCTGGCGGCCAACCTGGGGGCCGGCGGCTTGCGGATCGTCTCCGGGGGGACCGACACGCACCTCTTCCTGGTCGACCTGCGGCCACGAGGGCTGACCGGCAAGGTGGTGGAGCAGAGACTGGAGAGGGTGGGGATCGCTCTGAACAAGAACACCATTCCCTTCGACCCCGAGAAACCGATGATCTGCAGCGGGGTCCGCATCGGAACGCCCGCCGTCACGACCCGCGGCATGGGTCTGGTGCAGATGAAGGAGATCGCCGGTCTGATTCTCGAGGCGCTCGACGGCGAGCCGGACGAACGCCGGCAGGCGGGAATCCGGGAGAAGGTGAGCTCCCTTTGCCGTGCCCATCCGGTCTATCCATGGCTGATGTCGCGCGAGATGCCGTCGTCGGCGGCGCGCCACGAGATTCCGCGGGAGTCGGCGACGGGCCGGCAGACCTGAGCCGGGCGGCGGCGCCCCTCCTCCCTCTGATCCTCGATGTCCGGGGGGTCGCGTGTCTCGTCGTCGGCGGAGGGCGGGTCGCCGAGCGCAAGACCGTCACACTGCTCGGTTCCGGGGCGGCGGTCAGGATCGTGGCGCCCGTCGCAACGACGCGTCTGCGCTCTCTGGCACGGAGCCGGTCGATCACCTGGATACGATCGACCTATCGCCGTCACCATCTCACCGGGACACGGCTGGTGTTCGCGACCACCTCGAACCCCGCGACGAACCGGGCCGTGGCGCGGGATGCAGCGAGGCGCGGAATCTTCGTGAACGTGGCCGACGATCCATCCCGCTGCACCCTGCTCGTGCCGGCCGTCCTGCGGCGCGGCGCGCTGCTCCTGGCGGTGTCGACCTCCGGGGAGAGCCCGTCATTGGCCCGGGCCCTGCGCGATGACCTCCGGCGGAGGCTCGGGCCGGAGTACGCCGCCTACGTCCGGATCCTGGGGGGCGTGCGCCGCCTGATGAGAGCCGCGTTCGCCGATCCGGTCGCCAGGGAGCGTCGCGCCAGGCGGCTCCTCAAAGCGCCGATCCTGCCGCTCCTGCGAACCGGCCGCAACGCCGAGGCTCGCCGCGCCGCCCTGCGGGCGGTGGGTCTGAGCTGAGCCCGGGGATCCAGAATGCCCTTCCAGCCCGACCCGGAGCGGACCCTCTACCTGGTTGACGGCACCAGCAACCTTTACCGTGCCTTCCATGCCATCCGCGGGCTGAGCAGCAGCAAGGGGCTTCCCACCAACGCCGTCTACGGGTTCACGACCATGCTGCGCAAGATCCTCAAGGATCATGCGCCGCGTTACCTGGCAGTCGCCTTCGATCTCCCCGGACCGACCTTCCGCCATGAGGCGTTCGCCGACTACAAGGCCAACCGGCCCGAGACTCCGGAGGAGCTCGTGGCGCAGATCCCCTACGTCAAGGAGATCTGCGGCGTCCTTCGAGTCCCGGTCCTGGAGCTTTCCGGATACGAGGCCGACGATGTGATCGGCACCCTGGCCGACCGAGCGAGGCGGACCGGTTTCGAGGTCGTGATCGTCGCGAGCGACAAGGATCTCCTGCAGTTGGTGGGGGAGGGGGTCGTGGTTTACAACCCCGTGAAGGAGGAATTCCTTGACGCGGACGGCGTCGAGCGGGTGTTCGGTGTGCGACCAGAAAGGGTGCGGGACGTCCTGGCCCTGTGCGGCGACGCCTCCGACAACATTCCGGGAGTGCCGGGGATCGGCGCGAAGGGAGCGAGGGATCTCGTGCGGCAGTATGGCGACCTCGAGTCGGTCCTGCGCGCGGCCCCATCGGTCGCGCGGAAGAGCTACAGGGAGGGCCTCGAAGGGCACTCCGAGACCGCGCGCCTGAGCCTCGATCTGGCCACCGTCCGGCTGGATGTCCCGATCGCGTTCGACCCGGAGGCCTTCCGGCTTGC
>DASTNM010000217.1:0-5499 GCA_035762745.1 Candidatus Polarisedimenticolia bacterium | reverse complement strand
CCGCTGTCGCGGACGAAGCGTTGGCGTGTCCGCCGCATCGTGAAGCGGGCGGAGTAGAGGTGGCCGATGATTCAGATGGGTACGATTCTCGACGTGGCGGACAATTCGGGCGCGAAGAAGATCTCCTGCATCCACCTGCGGGGCGGGTCGGCCGGGCAGTACGGCCACCTGGGCGACGTGATCACCGCGTCGGTCAAGGAGGCGTCGCCGGACGGCACGGTCAAGAAGGGGCAGGTGGTGAAGGCGGTGATCGTGCGGATGAACAAGACTCAGAAGCGCAGGGACGGGACGTACATCCGCTTCGACGAGAACGCGGCCGTCCTGATCAACGACGCGGGTGAGCCGATCGGGACGCGCATCTTCGGACCGGTGGCCCGGGAGCTGCGGGAGAAGAACTTCATGAAGATCGTCTCCCTCGCTCCGGAGGTGATCTGACCGTGGCCGAGACGAGGACTCACAGGTCTCTGCACGTGCGCCGCAACGACACCGTCCTGGTGCTGACCGGGAAGAGCAAGGGGCGGTCCGGGCGCGTGCTGCGCGTCTTCCCGTCGGAAGGCCGGGCGATCGTCGAGGGGGTCAACTTCGTGCGCAAGCACACCAAGGCCAACCCCCAGAAGAACATCAAGGGAGGCATCCTCGAACGCGAGTCGCCGATCGACGCCAGCAACCTCATGGTGGTGTGCGGCGATTGCGGCAAGCCGGCGCGTCTCGGCCGCCGGGCGCTCGAGGACGGCAAGAAGGTCCGGACCTGCCGTCGTTGCGACGGCGTCCTGGACAAGTAGAGGGAGACGATGGCACAGCAGGCGACGACGACGCGTCCGGAGGGGCGCTACACTCCGCGGGTGAAGCAGGCCTACCAGCAGGAGGTGGTGCGCCAGATGATGGAGCGCTTCGGGTACAAGAACCCGATGGCGGTGCCACGGCTGCGCAAGATCGTCGTCAACATGGGCGTCGGCGAAGCGACGCAGAATATCAAGATCCTGGACGCCGCCGTCGACCAGCTGGGGGCGATCACGGGCCAGAAGCCGGTCATCCGCCGGGCGCGCAAGTCGATCGCCAACTTCAAGATCCGCGAGAAGATGCCGATCGGCTGCACGGTGACGCTGCGGGGCGACCGGATGTACGACTTCTTCGACCGGCTGGTGTCGATCGCGCTGCCGCGCGTGCGCGATTTCCGCGGGCTGCCGACACGCTCGTTCGACGGCCGCGGCAACTACACGCTGGGGATGAAGGATCAGCTGGTGTTCCTGGAGATCAATTACGCGAAGGTCGACAAGGTGCACGGCATGAACGTGACCCTGGTCACGACCGCCCGGAGCGACGAGGAGGCCAGGAACCTCCTGACGCTCCTGGGCATGCCGTTCCGCAAGGACTAGGTGGGCGAGGGACGAGACGATGGCGACGAAAGCTTGGGTCGCGGCGATGAGGAAGAAGATGAAGTTCGCCATCCGGTACCGCAACCGCTGCCGTCGGTGCGGCCGGGCGCGTGGCTTCATGCGCCGGTTCGAGATGTGCCGGATCTGTTTCCGCAACCTGGCGCTCCAGGGGCTGATCCCGGGCGTGACCAAGTCGAGCTGGTGAGTTCCTGGAGCCACGAGGGAGATCATGACCGATCCGATCGCTGACATGCTGACGCGCATCCGCAACGCGGTGCGGTCGCGCCATCCAAAAGTCGACATACCGCACTCGCGGCAGAAGCTCGGGATCGCCAACATCCTGAGCCGCGAGGGGTTCCTGGGGAACGTGGGCGTGGTGGAGCAGGGGAAGTTCAAGGTGATCCGTATCGGCCTGCGCTACGACGCCGAAGGGAAGGCCTTCATCACCGGCCTGACGATGGTCAGCAAGCCCGGCCGGCGGATCTACGCCGGGCACCAGAAGATCCCGGTGGTCATGGGGGGGCTCGGACTGAGCATCGTCTCCACCCCGCGCGGGCTGATGAGCGCGCAGCAGGCCCGCGAGGCCCGGGTGGGCGGAGAGATCCTGTGCAACGTCTGGTGAGGTGGACATGTCGCGCATAGGGCGGATGCCGATCGCCATCCCGGCCGGGGTGAGCGTCAAGGTTGCGGGGCAGAGCGTCGTGGTGGAGAAGGGAAAAGTCTCCCTGTCCAACCCGCTGCCGCCCGGGGTCACGTGCTCCGTCGCCTCGGGAACGGTGACGTTCGCCCGCGCCAACGACGAGCGGAGACTGCGATCGCTGCACGGCCTGACGCGCGCCCTGGTGGCCAACGCGGTCAAGGGTGTGCACGAGGGGTTCACCCGCGAGCTGGACATCGTCGGCATCGGCTACAAGGCGCAGGTGCAGGGCCGCGTCCTGCAGCTCGCCCTGGGCTACTCGCACCCGGTGGAGTACCCGATGCCCGACGGGATCGAGATCAAGGTCGACAAGCAGACGCGGCTCACCGTGACCGGGGCCAACCGGCAGCAGGTGGGACAGGTGGCCGCCGAGATCCGCGGCCTGCGTCCCCCCGAGCCTTACAAGGGGAAGGGGATCAAGTACGTGGACGAGGTCATCAAGAAGAAGGCCGGCAAGGCGGGCAAGACCGGGGCCGGGGCCGGCGCGGGAGCGGGTGGCTGAGATGGTTCACGAAACCGACAAGACACGGGCCCGCGAGAAGCGGCACGCCAGGGTGCGCGCCCGGATGGATGGATCGTCCCGGCGGCCTCGCCTGTGCGTCTTCCGCAGCCTGCAGCACCTCTACGTGCAGGCGGTGGACGACCAGGCCGGTGCGACCCTGGCGAGCGCCTCGACCCTCGAGCTGCGGGCGGAGAAGGCACGCACCGGAAATCTGGAGGCGGCGAAGAAGGTCGGCGCTCTGATCGCCGCCCGTCTCAAGGAAAAGGGGCTGGAGAGCGTGGTGTTCGATCGCGGCGGGTATCTCTACCACGGCCGCGTCAAGGCGGTGGCCGAGGCGGCGCGCGCCGCCGGGTTGAAGTTCTAGGAGCAGGCCGGCAGGGCCGGACAGGGGCGAAGGGTGCCAAAGATCAAGGCGGACGGGCTCGACCTCAAGGACCAGGTGGTCCATATCAACCGCGTGACCAAGGTCGTCAAGGGCGGCAAGAACTTCCGCTTCTCGGCGCTGGTCGTGGTCGGCGACGGCCGCGGCCATGTCGGCTACGGGGCCGGCAAGGCGAAGGAGGTGCCGCAGGCGATCGCCAAGGGGGTGGAACGCGCCAAGCGGAACCTGATCCGGATCCCGCTCAAGGGAGGCACCATCCCGCACCCGATCCTGGGGATCTTCGGGGCCGGCCAGGTCCTTCTGAAACCGGCCTCGCCGGGGACCGGCGTCATCGCCGGCGGCGCGGTTCGGGCGGTGGTCGAATCGGCCGGCATCCAGGACGTGCTCACCAAATCGCTCGGCACGGCGAACCCGCACAACGTCGTCAAGGCGACCTTCGACGGTCTCATGAAGCTCCGGGATCCCGAGACCCAGCACCGGCGGCGCCGAGCCGGGGTGGAGCCGCCCAGTGCCTAGCGGGAAGAAGCCGGCCGGCAAGACGGCCCGCAAGAAAGGCTCCCCGGCGCGAGGCGGAAAGGGAGCGGGAACGGCCCACCCCCGACTGTCCCGTCCCAAGGCGCGCCAGGCGGCGGCCGCGAAGGCGGCCCGTGGGACGTCGGCGACCGCTCCGGCCGTGGAGCCCGGGGCTCCGTCCGCCGAGGGCGTGGTCGCCGTGACACGGTCGTCCGACACCGTCCGCCGGGCCCAGCGGGCCGAGCGCCCGGTCGGGAAGACGATCACGATCCAGCAGATCCGCAGCGGCATCCAGGCGCCGCTGCGCCACAAGCGGACCCTGAAATCGCTCGGGCTCCGGCATCCGCACCACAGGGTGGTGCGGCCTGACAACCCGGCGGTGCGTGGGATGGTCAACTCGATCCCGCACCTGGCGCAGATCGTGGAGGGGTGAGAGCATGGCTCGCGTCACGTTGTCGAACCTGAAGCCGGCGCCCGGTTCGCGCCACAAGCCGAAGCGCGTGGGTCGCGGCCCCGGCTCGGGACACGGCAAGACGTCGACCGCGGGACACAAGGGGCAGCTGTCGCGCTCGGGCCGCAAGCAGTACTTCGGCTTCGAGGGGGGGCAGATGCCTCTGCACCGCCGCCTCCCCAAGCGCGGTTTCACCAATATCTTCCGCAGGGTGTTCGCGGTGATCAACGTCTCCGACCTGCAGGCTCTGGACGGAGAGGTGACCCCCGAGCGCCTGCAGCGCGAGGGGATCGTCAAGAACCTGCGCGACGGTCTCAAGGTGCTCGGCGGCGGCGAGCTGTCGCGGGCCGTGGTGGTCAAGGCGCACGGATTCAGCAAGACGGCGCTCGAGAAGATCGCCCGCGCGGGCGGCCGTGCCGAGGTGATCGGCGCCGTCGTGGCGGGCAAGGCGTAGGCGGGGCGGACGGATGCTCGATTCGGTCAAGAACATCTTCAGCATCGTCGACCTCAGGAAGAGGGTGATCTTCACCTTCCTGATGCTGGCGGTCTATCGCGTCGGCGGCCATATCCCGGTCCCCGGGATCAACTTCCACGCGCTGGAGAACTTCTTCCGCCAGCAGGGGGGCGGCATCCTCGGCTTCCTCGACCTCTTCTCGGGCGGGAACCTGAGGCGCCTGACGATCTTCGCGCTCGGGATCATGCCGTACATCTCGGCCTCGATCATCCTGCAGCTGCTGACGGTCATCTGGCCCTACCTCGAGAAGCTGTCCAAGGAGGGGGAGGTCGGCCGCAAGAAGATCACGCAGTACACGCGCTATGGCACGGTGCTCCTGTCGATCATCCAGTCGCTGGGGATCGCCATCTGGCTGGAGAGCCTGGGCGGCGGGACCGCGGGGCGGGTGGTCACCTCCCCGGGCTGGACCTTCCGCCTCATGACGATGCTGACGCTGACCACCGGCACCGCCTTCATCATGTGGGTCGGGGAGCAGATCTCCGATCGCGGCATCGGCAACGGCATCTCGCTCATCATCTACTCCGGCATCATCGTCGGCCTGCCGAAGGCGGTGGTCGAGCTCTATCAGGACCTGCAGACCGGCAGCCTGAACCTGCCGAAGCTGGTCTTCCTCCTGGCGCTGATGGTGGCGGTGGTGGCGGCGATCGTCTGGGTCGAGCGGGCGCAGCGCAAGATCCCGGTCCAGTATGCCCGCAGGGTCGTCGGACGGCGGATGTACGGGGGTGTGCAGACCCACATGCCGCTCCGGCTGAACACCGCCGGCGTGATCCCGGTGATCTTCGCGTCGTCCCTTCTGGCGTTTCCGTTGACGCTGCTCCAGTGGACGGGGGCCCAGACCAAGCCGGGGTGGAGCACCCTCTACCGGCAGCTCGATTACAACGGACCGTTGCACAATCTCTTCTACTTTCTCGGGATCATCTTCTTCTGCTATTTCTACATTTCGATCATCTTCAATCCGATGGACGTGGCCGATAACATGAAAAAATATGGCGGCTTCGTCCCGGGAATCCGCCCGGGACGGAGGACCGCCGAATTTCTCGACACGATCCTGACGCGCCTGACCT
>DASTNM010000216.1:0-3041 GCA_035762745.1 Candidatus Polarisedimenticolia bacterium | reverse complement strand
CACGGCGCTCGTGACGCAAAGCATCGACACGATTGGCCGCATGTCGTGCAACCCGGCCATCGGCGGGATCGCCAAGGGCAACCTCGTCCGCGAGATCGACGCGCTGGGCGGGCAGATGGCCCGGCTGATCGACGCCTCGATGATCCAGTTCCGGCTCCTGAACGCCAGCCGCGGGCCGGCGGTCCAGGCGCCGCGCGCCCAGGCCGACAAGGAGAGGTACCCGGAGAGGATGCGCCGGGCGATCCTCGACACACAGGACCTGGTTCTTGTCGAAGGAGAGGTCGTCGACCTGCTGGTGGAGGGAGGCGCTCTGCGCGGAGTGGAGCTGGCCTCCGGCGAAGTGCTTCCGGCAACGTGCGCCGTGCTGACGACCGGCACCTTCCTGAGCGGCCTCCTGCACGTCGGCCTCGAGAGCCGCCCCGGCGGGCGTATCGGCGAGCCCCCGGCCGAGGGGCTGTCGCGCGCCCTGGAAAGGCTCGGCCTCCCGATGGGGCGGCTGAAGACCGGCACACCGCCCCGCCTCAGGCGGGAGACGGTCGACTTCGACCGGATGGAACGGCAGCCGGGCGACCCGGAGCCCGTGCCGTTCTCTTTCGAGACCGAGGCGATCACGACACCCCAGGTCGACTGCCACATCACCTGGACCAACCCGGCGACGCACGACCTGATCCGCGCCAACCTCGACCGTTCGCCGCTCTTCTCGGGGGCGATCCGCTCGGTGGGGCCGCGCTATTGTCCGTCGATCGAGGACAAGATCCACCGCTTCGCCGATCGTGACCGGCACCAGATCTTCGTCGAGCCGGAGGGGCGTGACCATCCCTGGATCTACCTCAACGGGCTGTCCACGAGTCTGCCGGAGGAGGTGCAGGAGCGGATCGTCCGCTCGATCCCGGGGCTCGAGCGGGCCGAGGTGGCGCGCGCCGGCTACGCCGTCGAGTACGACTTCGTGCAGCCGACCGCCTGCACGCACACGCTGGAAACGAAGTCGGTCCGCGGTCTCTTCCTGGCGGGTCAGATCAACGGCACGACGGGCTACGAGGAGGCGGCCGCCCTGGGCCTCGTCGCCGGGATCAACGCCGCGCTTCTGGTCAAGGGGAGGGAGCCATTCGTCCTGTCGCGCGGCGAGGCCTACATCGGGGTCCTCGTCGACGACCTCGTCCTGAAGGGGACGAGCGAGCCATACCGGATGTTCACCTCGCGTGCCGAGTACAGGCTGCTGCTCGACATCGACAGCGCCGACCTGCGCCTGACGGAGAAGGGGCGCCGCCTCGGGTTGATTGGCGACCGGCGCTATGCGCGCTTTTGCGAGCGGCGGGAGAGAGTGGAGGGGGTCATGGAGAAGCTCACGACGACCGTGCTGACCCCGACACCGGCCACGCTGCGACGGGCGGAGGAGACGCTCGGGATCTCCTTCTGCGAGCCGACGTCGCCGGCGCTCCTGCTGCGGCGCGGCGACGTGACCATAGACGCCCTCGGACGCTTCCTTCCCGACGCTCTCCCTCCGGGTCTCCACCGGCGCGAGCGGCGCTTTGTCGAGAACCGGATGCGCTACGGCGGCTACATCGAGCGCCAGGAGCGGGATCTCAAAAGGCTGCGGAAGGAGGAAGGGCGGACGATCCCCCTCGGGTTCGAGTATGACAAGATCGCCGGCCTGTCGCGCGAGGTGGTGGAGAAGCTGACGCGCGCCCGCCCCTCGAGCCTGGCGCAGGCCGGACGCATCTCCGGAGTCACCCCCGCCGCCCTCACCCTGATCAACGTCTACTTGGAGAAAGGGCGCCGCACGGCCGCTACTTCAGGAACTTGTCCTTCACATCCACGTTGAAGAACTGGTAACCGTTGTAGCGCAGAGTCTGCTGCCCGGCCCACTCCTCCTGCCCTTCCAAGTCGAGCGTGAAGGCCCGGAACTCCGCCTGGTCGGGCAACGAGAGTTTCTGGAACTCGTTGAGGAATGTGAGGTTATACCTTGACCCGCGCGGCTTCTTGCCCATCGGAAAGATGAGGAAACGGGGGGCCTGCCGGTAGGACTGCAGCTCCAGCTTGAGCCGATCGGTCTGGTTTCCGGGCTCCGCTTCGACCTTGAGGAAGTTGTAGTTTTCGGCATCGACCCAGACCCTCCCGCCCCATTCATAGATCATCTGACCGGTGGTGAACGGGAGCGGAGCGGTGAACTCGATGATGTTCGCCAGCCGCAGCGAGAACCACTCCTGCCCCACATAACGGAAGCGGAAGAGATGCTGGCGGTCGGGGGCGAACATCAGCGTCCAGGAGTAGGAGTCGGGAAAACCGAAATTCACCGAATTGTCCTCGACGCCGCGCGCCAGCCGTCCGGTGTGCCTCTGCCGGTAGGGTTTGTAGCGCTGCTGTTGCGCCTCGACGTACATGAAATCGAATCGCCGGTCGCCCTTCGGGTCTTCGCTCGAGTGAATCGTCTCGATACAGACGAAGCGCAGCGCCACCGCCTCGTAGACCGCGGCCTTCTCTCCCAGGTGCTTGAGGAGCGAATCGAGGCTCTCGACGCCTGGAGTCGCGGCGCGGGAGTCGGGAGCGCCGGCCGGGGGGGAGCCAGGCTGCCCGGCGGACGGCGGCGGGGGTGATGCCGGTGGCGTGGATCGTGGCGCCGGCGCCCCGGCCCTGGACGCTGCGCCGGACAGCAGGAGAGCGAGAACAACTCCCAGGGCGGTCGAGGGGCGCATTTGCGCAGGGCGTCCAGTGATGGGCAAACGGATCTCCCGGCGTGCTAAGGTACGGCGCGTATGGTACCCCGACCTCGGCGGCCGGAACACCGGCCAGATCATTTTCACTCCGCTCTCCTCGCCGCCGCCGCGTCGATCGACCGGCCGCTCTCGGACCGCGAGGCGGGCGCGCTCACGACCCACTTCCGTCTTCTGGGCGAGTGGAGCCGCCGGATGAATCTGACCGGTCTCAAGGATGAGGAGTCGATTCTAAGGCGTCATTTCCTCGAGCCGATCGCGGCAGCCGACCTCCTGGAGAATGGTGGGCGGCTCATCGACCTCGGATCGGGGAACGGCTTTCCCGCCATC